>NZ_JAYMXF010000017.1:0-226985 GCF_048055755.1 Phaeobacter sp. JH204B | reverse complement strand
TCCAGCGTGGCGGCCTGGCTTTCGGTGCGGTTGGACAGGTCGTCGGAGGCCTGGCTGATCTCATTGGCGCCGTTGCGGATGCTTTCGGCGGTGTCGATCACCTGGGTCACAGTGGCGCTCAGCGTTTCCGCGGTGCGGTTGAAATTCTCCCGCAGCTTCTCGTGATGCGCCGGGAACGGATCGCTGATCGGCTGGGAGAAATCGCCACCGGCAAGACGCACCAGGCCGGAGCTCAGCTGTTCGACGACGATTTCCTGTTGCCGCTGCAGTTCCGCGCGCTCCAGTTCCGCCGAGCGAGCCTGTTTCAGATCATCCTGCAGGCTGATCAACTGCTTGCCGATATCGCCGATTTCATCGTTTTGATTCGCTTCCGGGATCGGTGATTCGAGATTCCCGGACGCAACCTCTTCGATTCTACCGCAGATCCGGTTGATCGGCTTGGTGATCGAGCGCGCAAACAGCCAGCCGAATACAGACATACCTGCGGCACAGGCCAGCGAGATCAACAGCAGACGATTGCGATCGCGGTTTACGGGGGCAAACAGCTCTGCGCGGTCCTGTTCGGCCACGATCGCCCAGTTGGCCTGCGGCAGGCCTACGGGCTCAGAGTAGGCGACCACAGCACTGCCGGTCACACCAGTTGTGTTGGCATAGAAGCCTGAATTGCCAGCGAGGGCGTCAGACAGGTGCTCGGCTGTGTCCAGTTCGTCAAGAACCTTGTGATGGTCGTCATGGCGCGATTTGGTGCGGACTTTCATATCCTGACCGACGATGAACACATTCAGCGTTTCGGTCATCTCGCTTGCCGGGTTTACGATATTCGTCAGCATCTCGACGGGCACTTGCAACGCCAGGACACCCTGAAGTTTTCCTGCACCATCGAACACTGGAGTCGCAACAAATGCGGCCGGATCGCCGTTGCTGGGCGCATAGCCTTCGAGATCGGCAAAGATCACGGTTCCCGCCGATGCCTTGATGGCCGAGCGGAATGCCTTGCCCAGACCTGATGCGGCATAGGCGCCATCAACCAGATTAGAGGCATAGTCCGCTTCCTTCGTCACGGAATAAACGATGTCGCCTGCCGGGTTGATCAAGAAGACGTCGTAATACCCCTTGTTCTGCAGAACGGCAGTCAGTGATGGATGAAAACGGGCATGGTGCATGTGATAAGGCGAATCGCCGACCCCCCGGTTAAGGAGGTGTTTTTCGCCGGCTTTGTTCGGGTTGGCGTCAACATAGGCGTTCCGCAGAACCTTCTGTGCGTCACCTTCGATCCCGTCCCAGGTCATCGTGAACCACTCCAGCGCGGTGGCCGTCGACGGAATGGTGGCCAAGGTCGACGCATCCGCCTCGATACCCTCCATCAGCGCACGCAGGGCAACACGGCGATCCTCTGTCATCGCGTGGAATTGTTGTTCGGCGTGTTTTATCGCCGCATTTTGCAGCGCAACCGAGCTGATCGTGACGAAAGCCGCCGTTATCAGCACACCGAACCCCACAATGAAGAGGGGCAACTTATACGCCAGACGCAAGGTGGGAATAATTTTCATCGGACACTCCATTCACAGGCACAAGAAGAGGATGGTGGCCTCTGCTTTCCCTTCTTGATGCCTGCTAGGAGTTAATTTCGAGCTTACGAGCGGTTGGTTTTTCACGGCAATTTCCCGGTAAAACTCCACAGCCGGGGCACCGCCGGAGTCCGTATAATTATATTACCCTACGCTGCTGCTGTTTTTGTGGCGGTACGCCAGGCGGAAAAATTCAGACGATTTGCAGCCGGTAAAATTTTGCGAAATTGCAGTTGGTTTTTACCGCCAAATCCTCGCTAATTCCGGGCCCCGGGGCGCCGGTCCGGCAATCAAATATTAAGGCCCGGCGTCTACTCCTACCGTATCGACTTGAAACCTGTCGCCGAATACGGGGGTGCGAATCGCTGACCATGACGACGGAAACGCAAAAACACATCTTGGACCTGCCCAATGCTTTCTCGGATCTTGATCCGCTGATTTCATTCTTGCGCGGGGCGCGCACTCAGGCAGTGGAGATTGATTGCAGCAGTGTGGCGGTCATGCCGTCACGCTGCCTGCAGCTTCTGCTGAGCGCAGAACAGCAATGGCGATCGGAGGGGCTGGGGTTCTCAGTCTCTAAGATCACTGAAGGGTGCCGGAAATCGCTCACTCTTTTGGGGCTCGAGCCCAACCGATTTGAAGACGAGGAAACAGCATGAAGACGAAAGTTCTGGCAATCGACGATTCCCGCACGATCCGGAATCTCCTGGCCGCCGCTCTTGAAGAGGCCGGTTTTGAATACCATTGCGCGGTGGATGGCCGCGAAGGTGTGGACATGTATGCCGACGTGGCTCCGGATGTGGTGATTACCGACATCAACATGCCAAACCTCGACGGGTTCGGCGTCATCGAAGAGCTGCGCGGGGAAGGCATCAATTCCAAGGTTCCAATCCTGGTCCTGACCACCGAGAGCGCGCCCGAACTGAAGGCCCGCGCCCGCGGTGCCGGCGCGACCGGATGGATCACCAAACCATTCGACGACGCATCCCTGATTTTCGCGCTGAAACGCGTCACCGGGGCCGCAGCCTAAGATGGCCGGGTCGATACAGGACACATTCTTCGAGGAGTGCGAAGAGCTCCTCGAAGCAATGGATGAGGGTTTGACCGCTATCGAAGGAGGCGATCATGACCCTGAGGTGGTCAATGCTGTCTTCCGGGCGGTTCATTCGATCAAAGGGGGGGCGGGCGCATTTGGCTTGGATGAGCTGGTGGCCTTTGCCCATAAATTCGAAACCGTCTTTGACGAAGTGCGGGCCAACCGGCTTGGTCTTGATACCAAGCTGATCCAGCTGTTGCTGCGCTCCAGCGATCATCTCTCTGATCTCGTTTCGACCGCGCGCGATGGTGGCAGCACCGATGAGGCCCATCACGATGTGCTCATCGCGGCTCTCGAGGAATATATCGATGAGGATGAAGAAGAGGTGGTTTTCCAGCCCATGGGGTTGGGCGGTGCCTTTGAGATGTCGCCAATCGAGGTGGAGAAAGAGCGGGTTTACTCGATCCGTTTCCATCCATTGAAAGACATGTACGGGACCGGTAACGAGCCTTACTTCCTGTTCCAGACGCTAGCTGATCTGGGCACGCTGGAGGTGGCGCTTGACGAGAGCGAGTTGCCAGGTTTCGATGCTCTGGATACCGACGAGAGCTATCTTATCTGGGCCTTGACGCTCACCACAACAGAGCCAAAGTCTGCAATCGAATCTGTGTTTGAATTTGTCGAAGGGCTGTGCGAGCTGTCCATCGAATCCGACATGGATGAAGAAGACGAGGCCAATGCTCTGGCTGCACTGGAGGCTGCATTTGGTGCCGCTCCAGAGGAAGGCGGTGATCAGGTGGCTGCCCCTTTTGAACCGCCGGTCTCAGCTCCAGAACCGGAGGCTGTGGCGGCCCCGGTGGCCGCGAAAGCGGCTGCGCCAAAAGCTGAGGCCGCGAAGTCCGAGCAGCGTGGGCCAAATCCAACGCTGCGGGTCGACCTGGAACGCGTCGATCGTCTGATCAACGCCGTCGGCGAATTGATCATTAACCATTCGATGTTGGCACAGCAAATTGCCAACCTTGATGTTGCGGATCTGCGGGACGTCGAGACCGAACTGGAGGGCTTTAAAAATCTTGCCCGCGATATCCAGGAAGGTGTCATGTCTATTCGCGCGCAACCCGTCAAACCGCTGTTTCAGCGTATGGCGCGGATTGTTCGTGAGGCCTCAGCCGCAACTGGAAAAACAGCTAAGCTGATCACCGAGGGTGAGAATACCGAGGTCGACAAGACGGTCATCGAGCGTCTCTCCGATCCGTTGACCCATATCTTGCGGAACGCGGTCGATCACGGTGTCGAAAAGCCCGACGATCGCGAAGCTGCGGGTAAAAGCCGCAGTGGCGAGATCCGTCTGTCAGCGTCTCACCGGTCCGGTAGTGTCTGTATCGAGATCAAGGACGATGGTGCCGGCGTTAATCGCCCGCGGGTGAAGCAGATCGCGATCGACAAAGGTCTCATTCCAGAGAATGCGGACCTGACCGACAGCGAGATCGACAACCTGTTGTTCTTGCCTGGTTTCTCCACAGCCAAAGAGATTTCCAATCTCTCCGGGCGTGGTGTTGGCATGGATGTGGTCAAAAACGCTGTCACAGCTTTGGGCGGGCGGATCAATATTGCCTCTACCCCGGGCAAGGGGTCGGTCTTCACCATCATTCTGCCCCTGACACTTGCAGTCATGGATGGAATGGTTGTTTCGGTCGCCGACCAAACGATGGTTGTCCCGATCACGTCCATTGTCGAAACAATGCGCGGCAGTGATGACATGGTCAACAATCTGGGGGCCGATGGCACGCTGCTGTCGATCAGGGGTAACTTCGTCCCTGTTTGCGATGTGGGCGGGGCGCTTGGATTGTCCAAGGCCGACCAGGATCAGCCACCGGGCGTCTATCTTCTGGTAGAAACGGAGACTGGTCAGCGCAGTGCCTTGGCCGTGGACGATATTCACGATCAACGCCAGGTGGTCATCAAAAGCCTCGATGGCGTTTGCGGGAATATTCCCGGCGTCGCCGCTGCCACCATTCTTGGTGACGGTAAGATCGCTATGATCCTTGATCCTGAAAGTATTCTTGCGGCTTCGCCTTCTGCAGCCGCTTTCGACACAGAGCGGAGAATAAGCAATGCAATCGCAAGCTGAAGCCAAATATGAAGATTCAGAAGTCAAACACGCCCAGCACAGCGAATTTGTCAGTTTCACCGTTGCTGGTCAGGCGTTCTGTCTGAAAATCACGCAGATCCGGGAAATCCGTCGCTGGTCTCCGGTGACGATCCTGCCTCATGCGCCCGCAGATGTCTTGGGCGTGATGAACCTACGCGGCGCGGTGATCCCGATCTACGATCTGTCCGCGCGGTTTGGGCTGCAGCAGACCGAAGCGAGCGAGCGAAACGTCGTGATCGTTGTCTCGGTGCACGGCAAGCCGGTTGGTCTGCTGGCAGAGTCCGTATCGGAGATCATCTCGATCAACCCGGATGATATCCAGGACACCCCGCCGGTGGATAGTCGCAACACGATGGACTACATCCAAGGGATTATTTCGCACGATGAAACCATGGTGCGGATCATCAATCTGGATGCGGTCATCACTGTACCGGAACAGGTGATCTCGTGACCATTGCCAATCCCATTGATTCTCGTGCGGATGGTTTCACCCTGTCTGATCAGGATTTCGAAGCCATCGCCGATTTCGCGCACAAGCACTTTGGGCTGGCCATGTCCAGCAGCAAGAAACCCTTGGTTTCTTCTCGCTTGGCGCGGCGGTTGCGCAAGCTCAACTATACCGATTTCAAATCCTACCTGAAGGAGTTGAACGGACCAAATGCGGATGTGGAGCGCAGCGAGCTGCTGTCTCTGCTGACGACAAATGTGACGCAGTTCTTTCGAGAGCCGCATCACTTTGACACTTTGCGCGACGACGTGCTGCCGCCGCTCCTGGAAAAGGCGCGTCGCGGAGATCGGGTGCGAATTTGGTCGGCAGGGTGTTCGAACGGGCAGGAACCCTACACCATCGCGATGGTGCTTAAGGAACTGTGCCCGGATGTTGAGAAACTGGATGTCAAAATCCTTGGCACCGATATCGATCCTGTTGTTGTCCGCAAGGCGTCGTCGGCACGCTACTCCGCTGAAGAGCTGTCGCAGATCCCGCAGAAATACAGCGGCTACTATAAGATCGAAGGGCAAGATGGTGCGATCCGCGAAGATCTGCGTGCCCTGCTGACATTTGGTGTGCTCAACCTGATCGAACCCTTTCCGTTCAAAGGAAAGTTTGACGCCATCTTCTGTCGAAACGTGGCCATCTACTTCGACACCCCGACCCAGCAAAAGGTCTGGCACGCCTTTCAGCGCAGTCTCAATCCGGGAGGCTATCTGTTTATCGGCCACTCGGAACGTATGTCCGGCCCTGCGGCATCGGCGCTGCAGACCGTCGGGATCACCACTTACTTAAACTCTCCTGCCGGTGGGAACACCTGAGCAGTCCGGCAAAAAAAGAGAAAATGAGGAACTAAAAATGAGCTTGAAAGACTCTCTGCGTGTGATGGTCGTTGACGATATGTCTACCAGCCGAGGCATCCTGACCCAATGTCTGGACGAGCTTGGCGTGAGTAACTACATGGTTGAAAACAACGGGCAATCTGCGTTTCAGAAGCTCGTGACCAATCCGGTTCACCTGGTGCTGTCCGACTACAACATGCCGGGCATGGATGGGCTTGGCCTGCTGAAAGCGCTGCGTGAGCACCGCGTGACACAACGTGTAGGCTTTATCCTCGTCACGGGCAAACCGACACCGGAGATCGTTGAAGTCGGTCGTCGCCTGGCGATGAATAACATCATTCGCAAGCCGTTCACCGTTGCCACTATGAAGCAGGCAATCGAGCAAGTGGTTGGCCGCCTATGAACATGCAGTCGACACCACCGCCAAAGGGTCACACGGTGAGTGATCTTTGCGATGTGTCACGCGCGGAAATGCAGCGGTTGCAAACGCAGGTGCAGGCGCTTGAAGATACGGTGCTTACAATCTTTGAGCGTGGGACGCCTCCAACCCGCGAAGAGCGGCAATCGCTGCAGGATTTCGATCTTGTCGTGCAGACGCTTGCGGCCCTGGGAAAGTTCTATGCGGAACTACAGAAGCTTGCGAAGGAAACCGGCGGTATCAATCTCAACGATAGCAGCGCCGTGGTGACATTGCACAAACTGCGTGACCGGCTCCGCGATCCGGCCAGCGCATCTCAGAAGTGAGACCCTCTGCACCGCCCATCGGGCGGTGCAGTCATATCTTGGGTCGTGCGCATGCCTGGTCGCTGGCGTATCTGTCGCATGTTTCGACTGATGTTATGTCAGGCGGTGGCGTAGCGCGGGCAGGCGCGTCAGGATCAACCCGTCCAGCATCAGCAGCGACAGAAGAGCCAGCCCCGCCATCGGAAAGGCAATGCATACGGCAATCCCGACCAGTCCTGCGCCTTTCCAGAGAGGCAGTTCCTTGGGCATCGGCGGGGCGGAGAGACGGCCTGATTTGGCAGGACGACGCTTCCACCAGAGCACCACGGCACTGGCACATAGAAACAGGATGGAGAGGCAAACCAGCGTATTTGCCAGAACGCTCCACAGCCCCAACGTGCCCATATGGAGGGCAATCCCGACGGCCATCGCCTTTCCGGGCCAAGAATAATCGGCAAATCGGACATCCGCCAGAATCTTGCCGGTGTAGCGGTCGACATGGACAGTCCGGTCAGAGGTGGGGTTGATACTGTCGGTGCTCATGGAATCGCGGCTTAGGGTCCAGACACCGGTATCGCCGCGTGCAATGCTGAGCTGATATCGTCCGCCAAATCCGATCTGGCGCGCCAGGGCGTCAACGCTGTCGATGTCGACAGTTGCACCGATAACACCGCTGATGCCCGCAGTTCCCCCTGAAGCTGGCATCGGCGTCTGCTCAAGTGCCCAGGGAACCTCGCGGCGGGTGTGGTCCATGCTGGCATGGGTATCGCCGGACAGGGGGACGTTGTCCCATTTCTCCGCCGGAAACTGGCTCCAGGCCTGAACCATTTTCCCACCCCAGAGACCGGCCCAGGCAAGGCCTGAAACCAGAAACAGTGCAAGGAAAAGCGAAATCCAGAAACCGACCACCCCGTGCAGAGATCTCCATGTCGTCCGGCCGCGTCCCCGGCTCGGCAGCAATGCGTGGCGCCAGCCCAGATTTCGGGGCCACCACATGTATAGGCCGGTCGCGATCAGCAGCATGGTCAGAGAGGCAGCGGTTTCCAGGATGCGGTCGCCAGTGACGCCGAGCATCAGATCGCTATGCAGACTGTCGGCGAAATCATACCATCCGCTGCGGCGCGGGAAGGTTTCGATGACCGTGGCTGTATACGGGTTAACCGCAACCATCACTGCGTCACCGTCGTGATCGATGCGAAAGAGCGCGGCGAGGTCGGCCCCTCGGGGGGCCACATATGTTTTCAAGATGCCATCAGGCAGGATTGCCTGCGCGGCATCGGCCTGCGCCGAAAGTGGCAGGGCGTGGGCTTGGGCAGTGACGGGGGTACGTTCGCCATCGCGCCCGTCAACCCAGGCGATCCACAGCATGGCCAGCCCGGTTAGCGCGAGTGTTGCGAGAAACGGAATGACGAACAGACCGGAATAGAAATGCCACCGCCAGGCAGCAAAATAGAGTTTCTGCGTGCGGCCCTGCGGCTGCACGGGGGAATGGGGCAGGGTCATAGGTTGGCTCCAGGCCTTTTTTCGCTGCCGGTGTGGCAGCGCATAGTTTGCAATTGACGTCAGAGAAGGAAGGTCAATGGCGCTGGAGGGGCCCGGGTGCGATGTGCCGGACCACGCGGGCGGTCTCGGCGCAGCGGTTTGACGACGGCTGCGCGTGTTCTCGGACGCTGTACCAAGCTCAGGCCGGGCGTTTCTGGATGGCTCGGCATCAGGGCCGCAGCGGTCAGTCGGCAGGCCTCACATTTTGCAAGAGCACCGTGATCTGGGTCCGTGCTGTCACCACAGAGATCGCTTAATGTGCCGCCTGCGGCGACAAAGGCGGCATAGTCGGGCGAGTCAACGGCGCGGTCATGGCGATGTGCAAATCCGGTGCCGACCATGGCCAGCACCAGTGCTAGCATCATGGCCAGCCGTGGCAGGATATGTACCGCGAATCGCATGTGTAGTGTGTTACTTCGACTGCGGCGTGATGGCGAGTGATTCTGCTGTATTACTAAGGTTTTGTGAGCAAAATCATTGCACTAGGTTGGTACAGTCCCGACGATGGTGTCGCGCTAGGTGTCCGTCGCCGGTCGTCGGGTGGAGACCAGGGCCCGTCCGAAGAGCAACGCGAAGCCGAAGAAGGCGATGCACCACGCGATTGCCGAGATCAGATAGAGCTCATGCGCTATATCAGACCCGCTGTTCGCCACAAGCCGCGCGAAGGTGGCTATGATGATCGCCAACAGGAGCAGCCGGGTGCCTGCTCCTGCGACCAGTGGGCGGCCGGTATGTCCCAGCGTGGCGCGGATCATGACGGCCAGCGTCATTATGCCAATAGCCCCGGCCATCCACAGATGCTGGGCGGATGCGGGATCCAGCGGCAGCCGCAGCAGCCGGATCGAGGCCATCAGGAGGGCGCCGATGGGGATCATTGCGTAAGCCAGGTGCAGAATGCCCAGCAGTGGCTCCGCTCCTGTGTGATGTCCCTGCCAGCGGACCAGTCGCAGCATCTGCGCAACACCAAAGATGGCCAGCGCCGCTGCGGCTGCGATGTGATCTGGTACAGCAACCCATATGGCCAAGGTCGGCAGGCTGAGTGCCAATGCGATTTTGTCCAGAGATTGCATTGGATCCGCAGGGCGCACATCAGCCCCCTGTTTGACCAACCAGTTCCGGGTGAAACTGGGGATGATACGTCCGCCGATCAGACAGATCATTCCAATCGCGTTGGCCAGTCCCAGACGCAGCCCCAACCCCTGTGCGGGATAGCCGCCCGCAGCCGTTTCCAGATGCAGCAGAAGCAGCGCCAATGCGTGTATTGCCAGCAGTAGAAGGATGACGAGGTTGCGCCAGTTCTTTCCTGCGATGATCTCGCGCAGGACCACGGCGCCAAGCATGAGTGGAAAACTCACATCGGCCAGAGTGACGGTCCAGACCGGAAGAAATGCACCACATAGCGTCACGAGACGTCCCGCCATCCACAACAGAACCAGTGCCAGCAGCGGTCCTCCGGTGAGCGGAGCGCGACCGGTCCAGTTTGGCACGGCGGTAAGCAGAAAGCCCGCGAGAACGGCGCTGAGGTAACCAAAGAGAAAAGACTTCGCGTGCCAGGATACAGGATCAAGCCTGAGCGGTAGGGGCAGCGTTCCGCCGAGCAGCCCGATCCAGGCGATCATCGCCAGCCCTGCCCAAAGCGTCGCAAGCAGGAAAAACGGCCGGAAACCATAGGAGAGTATCTGCGGGGTGCGCAATGTCGTTGTGGTATTTCCGGCATCTGCCTTGGTGGTCACGGCCATGGGTCAGCTCCGCTGGTAATCGGGTAACAGGTTCAAGATTGCGGCACTTCGGCGCTGTCCATAAGGCGTCGGATATGTCCGGCAAAGGCGTAGGTGGCGGGCAGGGCGATTACCGCACCTATGATGATCGACGGGGATATGCCCAGAACGGGCAGACCCAGCCAGCTGGTGATCAGAGCAGCGAAATATACGTTCAGTGCCATCGCACCGGCGCCAAACGGGTAGAGTGTGACGGCTATGCGCAAGCGCGACCAACCGGCTCGCGCAGTCATCGCCGCATCACCAGCATGTGCACCGCCGCAAGCGCCATAACCAAGGCGATGCAGGCCAGTGCAAACCAGAATTCGGCAGTTGCCGATTGCGCCTGCGGAACAGGCCGGTCAAAGCCCTTGGCCATGGCGGGCGAAGCGACGGTCGCGGCGCAGGATAGGATGAGCAAGATACGGCGCATGTCAGTTCTCCTGTGTGAGTGTTCGGTAAATGTCGGGCAGCGCGCGGGTCAGCCGTGTGGGATCCGACAGCAGTGAAAACCCGCCGCGTCCGAAAATTCGGGCAAACCAGTCCTGACCGTCTTCGTCGATGATGATGCCGTGCAGGCGCTGGCCTGCGCGCCGGGCTGTCCGAACGGCCATGCGGCTGTCTTCGATGCCATGCTGGCCTTCGTAATGGTCCAGATCGTTGGGTTTGCCATCGGTGAGGATAATCAGCAGCTTACGGCTGGAGGACTCCTTTGCCAACTGCCTGCTGACGTGGCGGATTGCGGCGCCAAGCCGTGTATAATGGCCCGGTTGCAACGCGCCGATATTGGCGGTGACGTCCTCAGACATCGGCGTGTCGAACCCCTTGCAGCGGGTCAGGAAAACGCGATCGCGGCGGAGCGAGGAGAACCCCCAGATCGCCAATCGGTCGCCGGCCACGTCGATCCCGAACGCCAGCGCCGCCATGGCATTACGCGCAATCTCAATCACGCTGCTGTCCGCAATTGCGGCCTCGGTGGAACGCGATGTGTCGATCAGAAAGGCGACCGATAAATCCCGCTGTTGCTGGCGTGTGTTCTGCCAGAGCCGGTCACTGCCGCGCCCTGTTGCGGCCAGCTCGGCGCGGGCGCTGATCACCGCATCGAGATCCAGCTCGGCGCCGTCGATCTGGCGCGGTTGCAGGATCCGGCGTGGACGCAGGGCCTCGAACTGGCGACGGACGCTGCGGATCTGGCGCGGATTGGGGCGGAAGGGACGTGTGGTGTCAGGCTGCGCTGCGGCCTCCAGCACGCGGCAATGATCCGCCATCTCGCTTTGGCTACGATGGTTCCATTCGGGATAGGTGAATTCAGCGCTCAACCGTTCGTGTTCGGCATCTGCGGGCGACAGGTCCAAATGCAGTCGAAGCCGCGAGGCAAGGCGACGGTCGTGTTTGGTCAGAGTTATCAGATCCTGATCCTCGGCGGCCTTCTGGGCATTGTCCGGATCGTCGTCATCAACGCTGCGGTTGATATTCATGGATTCGACCCAGGACAGGATTGATTCAAATCGGTGCAGGATGAAGCTGTCCTTGCGACGGGCCTGCTCCTGGTCTGCACGCACGCCAAGCTTGCGTTGGCTCATGGTGGCGGCGGCCAGTGGCGTCCTTTGGTCATCAGGATCGGCCGCAGCCGAGGCGGAACTCTCGGGGGAGGAATAGCGCAGCCAGATCGGCACCGGAGCGAAGGGCATGTATCTTTGGGACCTGCTGCTGTCTCTTGAGGGAGTGAATTCGCCCCAGTCGGCCGCCATGGCCCAAGGATCCAACGACAGGGCGGCGACGATCTGCTCTGCCACTGCGCGTTCGGCCGTATGCAACGGTCGTGATTGGCGTTGTGTCACACATAGAGCGGCCATCCGGAGATAGGCGGGCCGCAGGCCCGGACAATGTTGGGCAGCCCGCCTGCTGGCGGCAATGTTGGCCCGGATCCGGGCCATGTCCAGCGCCTGCGTAGGCATGTCGGCGCGCGGGTGCAGTTCTGCTGGATCGGTTGCCGCCGCCAGCGCAACAAGCCAGAAATAGGCGGCCCGGTTCAGATCGTAGCTGGGAAAGCAGGCGATCACCGGCGGCAGGGCCAGCCGGGTGCCGTCATAGCAGGGGATATATTCACGCAGCCGGTCAGCGGCGATCCGATGGCCGAAGGAGCGACGATGCTGCGCGACGGTAGCGGGGGTTTCGACCAATTCCACAGAGGCAGTTCCCCCCAAGGCGCGAAACAGGACGGCAAGGCTGCGCCGCAGGTCCTGCAACCGGCAGGCCGCAGCAGATAGCATTTCACCATCCGTTGCGACCTCACCGGCGAGATTGCTGGCCATATCGTGCCAGAGGTTGCCAACAGTTTCCTCCGGCTCCATCAGGTCGAGCAATTTCATGGCGCTACCCGTAGATCGTGGCGATCAGATCGCGCAGCGCTTGTTTGATATCCTCTTCATCGGTGAGGGGCTCGATGATCGCGGCGTCCAGTGCCGCTTCTATCGCCATGCCGCTTTGGATCAGGCTGGCGGTGTAGATCAGCAGCCGGGTCGAGACACCTTCCTCAAGATCCATGCCCGACAGCGACCGGATGTGCCCGGCCAGCCGGACCAGAGGCTGAACACGGGACGGATCCAGGCCGCTTTCCTGCGCAACGATGGCGATTTCCGCCTGCGGGTGCGGGAAGTCGAAGCTGGCTGAGAGAAAGCGCTGACGTGTTGAGGGTTTGAGACGCTTTAGCACGTTCTGGTAGCCCGGATTGTAGGAGGCGACCAGCATGAAGCCTGGCGGCGCCACCAGCTCCTCTCCGGTGCGGTCGATCATCAGCCTGCGGCGGTTATCTGTCAGAGGGTGCAGCACAACTGTCACATCCTTGCGCGCCTCGACGACCTCATCAAGATAGCAGATCCCGCCTTCTCGGACAGCCCGGGTCAGTGGTCCGTCGACCCATTGGGTGTCGCCGCCCTTCAGCAGGTAGCGGCCAATCAGGTCGGCGGCCGAGAGGTCATCGTGGCAAGCCACAGTGTATAGCGGGCGGCCGAGCCGGGCGGCCATATGTTCGACGAAACGTGTTTTGCCGCAGCCGGTTGGCCCCTTTAGCAGAAGAGGGAGACCCTGGCTGTATGCGGTTTCGAACAGGGTGCATTCGCCTGCAATTTCAGAGTAGTGCGGGATCGCGCAGGGGGTTTGCATATTCATGGCTATTCTCCTGCGATGGTGCTGGTCTCATGGACCGGGCCCGGTGCGATCAGCTCGTCCCGACGCACCACGAGCAGCGCATAGATGAACAGGAGGGCGCCAATCACAACGGCGGCCCCGGCGCCAAACCGCATCAGGTAGAAAATCGCCAAACTATCCTGAACATCCATGTAGTAGTCGCCAATGACGCGCTGCATATGGGTCTGGATGGTGCCAGCAAAGGTGAGGACGAAGGTCATGAAGGCCATGCCGCCGGTCATCAGCCAGAAGCTCGCCATGTTCAGGACCTGGTTATAGGGTGCCCGTCCACGCAGCATCGGCATGGCATAGGTGAAGACCGCGAGATTCAGCGCCACATAGGCCCCGTAGAAGGACAGATGCCCATGTGCAGCAGTGATCTGAGTACCGTGGCTGTAGAAGTTGACACCATGCAGGGTATGAAGGAACCCCCAGACACCGGCGCCAAAGAACGCCACGGTGCTCGATCCCAGCGACCACAGAAGCGCGGCCTTGTTGGGGTGGTTCTTGCGCCCCTTCCAGACCATCACAAAGGCAAAGGACATCATCAGGAAGAAGGGGATCACCTCAAAGGTGGAGAAGATCGAGCCGATCCACTGCCAGTAGCCGGGCAGGCCAATCCAGTAGAAGTGATGTCCGGTGCCGAGAATGCCCGAGAACAGCGCGGTGGCAACGATGACATAGAGCCATTTTTCGACCACTTCACGATCCACGCCCGTCAGCTTGAGCAGCAGGAAGGCCAGAATCGCCGCCATAACCAGTTCCCAGGTCGCTTCGACCCAGAGATGGACGACGAACCACCAGTACATTTTGTCGAGGGACAGGTTCTCGGGGTTGATAAAGGCAAAGACCCAGAGCAGCGACAGCAGCCACAGGCCCATCAGGAGCACGTTGGTAATGGCGGTTTTCTTGCCCGCGAGCACGGTCATCGACACATTGAACAGGAAGATCAGCGCGGCCACGAGGATGCCGAATTTCACCCAGAGCGGTTGCTCCAGAAATTCGCGCCCTCCGTGGATGCCCACCAGATAGGAGCCAACAGCGCCAAGTGTGCCGATCATCAGGATGGCAAGTTGCAGATAGGCAAGTTTGACCGAGAAGATCTCCCGTTCGGATTCCTCAGGGATCAGGAAATAGGCAGCGCCAAAGAACCCAAGCAACAGCCAGACGATCAGCGCGTTGGTGTGGATCATGCGAATGATGTTGAACGGCAGAAGCTCGGACAGGAAATTGGGGGCGACATAGATCCAGCCTGCCAATAGCCCGCCGATCACCTGAATTCCGAACAGCGCCAGAGCGCAGATGAAATAGGCCTGAGCGACCTTCTGAGATTGATATTTCATTGTGTCTCTCCCTTAGCCCGCGTCATTGGGCGGCCAGCCCTGAGTGTCGGTCTGATCGGCCCATCGCAGAAATTCGGCCAGGCCCCGGATCTCTTCGTCGGTGAGTTGGAAATACGGCATCTGACGGCGACCCTCGACACCGCTGGGCTGGCTCTCCATCCAGTTCTTCAGTGTCTCGAAGGCCTCTTCCGGTTCGTCCTGAACGCCCCAGCGGGTCATGACATTGCCGACTTCGGGGGCAAAATAGGCACCTTCGCCGTGCAGCGTGTGACAGTTGATGCAGGAGTGACGCTCCCAGACACGTTTGCCGAGGCTGACCTCTTCGGTCAGGGGCATTCCTGCGGTCGAGGTGGTCACGACGTAGCGGTGGCTGTGCACGGTCATGCCAATAAACACGACGACGAAGAAGATTGACCCTCCGTAGAACACATTGCGCGCCCGCGACTTGGTCAGAAATTCAGCCATGGCTTGGCCCTTTCCGGCAGTTGCTGATCATCCGGTGATAGCGCGCGGCGCAGCGGCAAAGGTTGCGCAAGCGCAAGGTTCGGCGCGATTGCGGCTGTTAGCGTGATATCGAAGAGAGGACAGGCTTGTGAAATTGCCACCAAAACTGGATGACCCTGACCTGCCGCTTGACGTGCTGCTGACCACCTGGCCGGAAACACTGCGGGTTTTCATGGATCATGGCATGTTGTGCGTCGGCTGCATGGTCAGCCCATTTCATTCGGTTGCAGAGGCCTGCGCCGAATATCACCTTAACGAGGATATGTTTCGCCTCGAACTGGCTGAGGCAGTTCGCTTGGCTCGCGGCGACCGGGGTTAAGTCGGTTCCTGCGGCCAGCGATGACGCTAGGCAGGCAAGCCGACCCGCTGCGCGATCAGGGATCGCTGAGCAGCATCAGTCGATGCGGATCACAGATTGTGATCTTCTTGCGTTTGCTGCTGACCATGCCGTCTTTTTCCCAGGCACTCAGCAGGCGGCTGACCGTGTGCAGCGTGGTGCCGGTCAGTTCAGATACATCCTGGCGGGTGATCGGAAATCCGATCTCGATGCCCTCGGCCACCTTGACACCGGATTGATTGATCAGCCGCAGCAGCGCACGGGCGATGCGCTGTTCGACATGCTGGGTCGACATTTCCATGATGCGGGTGTTCATCTCACCCACCCGGGCGCCGACAGTTTTATATGTCTCAGTTGCAAAGCCCGGGTAGTCAGCGGTGAAGCTGTTCCACAGCGAGGTCGGCCATGACAGGATCAGCGCCTCACTGGCGGTCACAGCCGTTGCAGGGTAGCGGTCCTGTCCCAATGCCTTGGCGATACCGAAGAGCTGCCCGGATGGGATGTGGAGAGAGGTGACCTGATCGCCGTCGCTGGTGATCCTGACGACGCGGATGGTGCCGTCCAGAAGCAGGTAGAAGCGATCAGCAGGCGCCCCTTCTTCAAAGATGGTCTCTCCGGGTCCGAGGCCGCGGCTGCTTGCCTGATCAAGAATTCTGCGGATCTGGATATCCTCCAGCTGCGAGAAGGGCGGCAGCGGTCGAAGCAGGCTTTCATGTAGGTGGCGCACGGCATCTCCGAACAAGGAACTGGTTCATCCTATCGCGATATCGCGGTGATGGTCACCCATGTCTTTAGTCTGTTGCCGCTCTCGCAGCCAAAAAGCCGCGCCGTCTTTGCGCTGCCGCAAAGTTCTGTCGGGTGTGACGAGCTAGATTAATCGCGACACCAAGACCTGCGGGATGCGCTGTCTTTCGGCTGCATCGGCGCAGGAAAGGACGCCTCCGCCCCTGAGCGGCCGGAGACCCCTATTCCACTCACAACGCCCGCCGATTTTGGGCTGATCGAATGATAAGGAGAGTGACAATGACCAAACGCTTCAATCCCGGACTTGCACCGACAAGCCGTCGCAACGTTTTGCGTGGGACAGTTCTGGCGAGTGCTGCGGCCCTGACCGGCGGACTGGCATCCGCGGCGAATGGTGCAGCCCGTCGGGCCGCTGTTCCGCCACTGCGCGGCGCGGCGCCGCGGTTCATTCAGGCCGAAGCACAGGCTCAGGCCGAGGCGGCGCCGGTTGATCTCTCCGGCTATACCCGCGTCAAACAGGAACTGGTTGCACCTCCCTTTGCCCCCAAGCACGAGCAGGTCGCAACCGGTGGTCCGAAGATCGTCGAGATCGAGTTGATCACAGAAGAGCGACTGATGGTTGTGGATGAGGATACCGGCGCCGAAATCTGGGCGTTGACCTACAACGGGTCGGTCCCCGGTCCGCTGATTATCGTGCATGAAGGCGACTACGTCGAACTCACTTTGCGCAATCCGACCGATAGCCAGATGGAGCACAATATCGACTTCCATGCCTCGACAGGGGCGTTGGGCGGAGGCGGTCTGACCCATGTCTTCCCCGGCGAAGAAACCGTCTTGCGCTGGAAGGCAACCAAGGCCGGCTGCTTCACCTATCACTGTGCGCCGGGCGGCGCGATGATCCCATATCATGTCACGCATGGTATGAATGGTGCCATTATGGTGCTGCCGCGCGATGGTCTGAAAGACGGTGAGGGTAACCCGCTGCGCTATGACAGTATCGCCTATATCGGCGAGCAGGATTACTATCTGCCGATGGATGAAAACGGCGATTACCGGACCTACGATTTGGCCGGTGACGACTACGCCGACAGTATCGAAGCGATGCGCACTCTGGTGCCGACCCATTCCGTGTTCAATGGTGCGGTTGGCGCGCTGACGGGTGAAAACGCCCTGCGGGCCAAGGTCGGTGAGACCGTTCTGATGATCCACAATCAGGCCAATCGCGACTCGCGTCCGCACCTGATTGGTGGGCATGGCAACTATGTGTGGGAAACAGGGTCGTTCACAGATGCGCCGCTGACTGGCATCGAGAGCTGGTTCGTGCGCGGCGGAAGTGCCATGGCGGCGATGTATACCTTCGAACAACCCGGCGTTTATGCCTATGTGAACCACAATCTGATCGAGGCGGTTCTACTGGGCGCCACAGCGCATTTTGTGGTCGATGGGGCCTGGAACAATGCGCTGATGGAACAGGTGGTTGCTCCCCGCAGCTTTGAAACCTGAACGGCTGCGCCACCAGCGCTTGCAGAAGGAAAGCCCACATGACTGCCGCCATTTCGCACGATATCGGGAACCGGATAGCCCTGCTGGGTCTTGGCCTGGCTGTGGCGGCAGCGCTGATCTGGGCGCTTGGACAATATCTCCCTCGCGGGCCCATCGGGTCGGCGGGGGAGAGTGTCCATCCAGAGCTGGTTCTGGCCGCCATGGAGCCAGATGCTGGGCGCGGACTTTATGTCATGAGACATGAAGTCACCGTCGCCGAGTGGAACCGCTGTCACGCAGATGGGATGTGCAGCCTAGAGCTGCGCACTCGCGCCAATCAGGATGCAAAGACAATGCCTGCAACGGGAGTGAGCCATGTTGATGTGAGCCAGTATCTGGCGTGGATCAATGCGGGCAGTGATGGCGGCTATCGCCTGCCAAGTGTTGCGGAATGGGCCTATCTCGCGGAGCCGGTACTCCCAGCCGAGCCTGAACCGATCTTTAGCGATCCCGATCTTAGCTGGGCTTCGGCCTATCTCCTTGGTGAGCAGCGCAGCCGGACGCTGCGCCCCCAGGGCAGTTATGCAACTTCGCCTGATGGTGTTGTCGATCTGGATGGCAACGTATGGGAATGGACGCAGGACTGCTATGCCGGCGAGTCCGGGGCCAGCCCCGATCGTTGTCCGGCTTATTTCGTTGCGGGCGAGCATCTGGCGGCAGTTCCGTTTCTTGTCCGCGATCCCGCTCGTGGGGGCTGTGCAGTAGGGTCACCCCCGGCGCATCTGGGCGTGAGACTTGTCCGTGATACGCCCATCTGAGGTTATTCTGCCCTAACTGCCGCAGTGATGAATCCTTGCAGGTTTGCGCGCATACGCCGGATCGGAACCCTGTCCAGGACACTGCGATAGGCGCTGCCTTCGATTAGATCGACAATCATCTGCGCCGTACCTTCCGGATCGAGATCGCGGCGCATGTCACCTGTGGACATACCGCGTTCGATTACCTTGGCGAGGGCTGCAACCAGCGCGTTTCGATTGTCCAGAAACAACCGAGCGATATCGGGTTTGCGGATGGCCTCGCTGGTGATCTCCAGACCCAGAATAACGTTTTCAGGCACTGCGAGATATTTGGCATAGGATTTTACAAAACTGTCGAGCAGTTTAAGCGGCGGGCGCGCTTGGGTGAGCGCGTCGATAAACGGCGAGAGTTCCTGTCGTTCCAGCGCAGCAATTTCGACCAGCACATCATGTTTGCCGGGGAAATGATTATAGAGATTCCCGAGGCTGACGCGGGCGCGCGTCGCGATATCGCGGACACCGGTCTGGTGATAGCCAGTTTCAAGAAAACATCTGACTGCCGCCTCAAGGATCTGCTGCCGTCGTTTGGCGGTGGTCTCGGTCCGGGTGAGTTTGGGCTTGCCGTCTGACATCAGTGTCCTGAGGTGAATGCTCTGTCGCGCAGCTGTGCGGGTCTGCGGAGAGATGTAGCCTCCGCGCAACAGGCTGACAAGGTCGAGGCCCTAAGGGGTGTATTGCCGCCGCGCGGTTTGGCTGGGCGAATGCCCGAACCGTCCCTTGTAGTCGCGCGCAAAACGGCCCAGGTGGGAAAACCCGTTGGAAAATGCAGCGGTGGTGACGTCGGGTGTGTCGCGCTGCGCCATCAGTTGATAGTGGGCCGCATCCAGTCGCGCGTTGCGCAGTACCCGCATCGGGCTCTGCCCAAAAGCGCGGCGAAAGCCCTTTTGAAGGGTGCGGACATTCATGCCCGCATGTTCCGCAATGTCGGTCAGCTGTATTGGGTTGCTGAGATTGGCGTGGATGAAGTCCATCGCCGCGCGAACGCCGGGTGGCAGGGACCCGTGGTCAGCCCGTTCAATGATGTGGGAGATATTGCTGGGCAGCCGCGTCAATAGCTCTCGCGCCAGATCCTGTTCCACCCGGATATCCGAACCACGCAAACGCCCCTGGAACAAAATGCCGACTTCTGCCGCCTGAACGCAGGCACAGACCATCTGCCGCAGCCGCCGACCGCCAGGAGCAAGCAGATCGACGCGGCTGGCAAAACGGATTGGCCCCGGCAGTTCTGCTCCGATCAGCTGCCGCGCAACCGTTTCAAGGTAATTCCGGTCGATCTGAAGCAGCAGCTTGCGGCAATCGGCGCTCCACCGCATCAAAGCGTCCCGATCGGGATTGAGCACCGTTGCAGTGGTTACGTCGGCCAGGATCTCGGCGCCGCGATGCCGGACGCTGGCCTGGCCGCAAAGCGGGATCTGCAACAGGTAGAACGAGTCCAACATACCGGGGTCAATAGTCACATCGGCGCCGTAGTGCAGGTAATTGATCGAGCAGTGACGCCCGGCTGCGTGATTATGGCGGACCGCGAGATCCTGATGCCGTTTGGCGAAATCCAGCCGGTGATCGCAGAATTTCTGCCCCACCCGGTGGCGTGCCTCGTCCAGATCCCCGGTGCGCAGCAGCGGATGATTGCTCAAATGCTCAACTGTGTCCGGGTTGGCTCGGATGGCCATCTTGCCTCCAGATCAGAGGACTGCAGCTTAGATTGCCCCGGAGATATTTCAAGCCTCAACCATCCTGCCATCAATTGGGTTCGTTTTCTGGATAATCGAATGTGCGACGCTGGTGCAGTCTGGCGGCATTAGATCAATTTCAGGGAGGAGACGTCATGGAAAAAGGGATCACCAAGGCAAAAGACGGTATTCGCGGCATGTCCTGGACCGTTGTCGGGCAGACCTATGTGCCCAAGTTGCTCAGCACCGATGCCTTCATATGGGATGCGGTTCTGCCGGCCGACACCTTTGTACCGCCGCATATCCATCCAACCCAGGACGAATGGATCAGTGTCCTGTCGGGGGAGCTTGAGGTGGAATTTTCGGGCGATGTGCATAAGGCGTGGCCGGGGGATACAGTGCGTATGCCCAAGGGCGAAGCACATGCGATATTCAACCGCTCCGGTGCTGAGGCGCATTGTATTTTCGGCGTCGCGCCCGCGCGCAAACTGTTTGACCTGTTCATTGAGCTGGACGGTGTGACCGACCCGGGGGAGCTGGTGCGTCTCTCTGCGCTGCATGAGGTCGATTTTCTGCCACCCCCGGCTGACGCATGAGCAATCCGGAGCGCGGGTAGGGCGGTGCCACCGTCCAACCCCGTTCCGGCAGGAAACACACCGGCCTGCGGGGAGGCAGGTGAGGGACAGAACGGTTCATCGCAGATTGGATCGAGAGGGGAGAACAGGATATGACAACACGCAAAACAGTTGCGGTTATCGGCGGCGGTGTCAGTGGTCTGGCTGCGGCCAAAGCCTTTGATGAACGCGGCCACCGGGTGATCGGTTATGAACGCAGCCATGATTTCGGGGGTGTCTGGGAGCTGTCGCGGTCATACCCGGATGTGCAGACACAGTCGCCGAAGGATCTATATTGCTACACCGATCATCCGATGCCCGCAGATTACCCGGAATGGCCGAAAGGTCCGCAGGTTCATGCCTATCTGCATTCTTACGCGCAGAAACACCGGCTGGCGCGACTGTTCCGGCTCAACACTTCCGTTACGGCGATGGAGCGGCGTCAGGATGGGCAGCCCGGCTGGACCCTGACCCTGGAGGCCGCCGGGAAGAGCTGGCAACAGGATTTCGATTTTGTTGCGATCTGTACGGGTCAGTTTTCGGAAAAGAACATCATCACCCATCCCGGTCAGGACGCATTCATCGCCCGTGGCGGACAGGTGATACATTCATCTGATTATACGGATCCCGGCATGATTGTGGGCAAACATGTGGTGGTGCTGGGCGGCTCTAAATCGGCCACCGATATTGCTGTCAATGCGGCCAAGAGTGGGGCGAGATCTGTTCGGCTGGTCTATCGGGAGAATGTCTGGCGGGTGCCCTATTATGTCGGCGGCATCAACTTCAAGAAGCTGCTATATATGCGGGCGCAGGAGCAGCAGTTCAATCAATGGGATAAGTCGCCTTTTCAACGCGGTATCGCCGCGCTGCTGAAGCCTCTGGTCTGGGCCAATTTTCGCGGTTTGGAGACCCTGCTGAAGCTGCAACTGGGTCTGAAGAAGCACAATATGGTCCCCACCACGCCGATTGAAAAAGAGGTGTCCTGCTCGGTCCCGATTGTGACTCCAGGTCTGTTTGAGGCGTTGAACGATGGCAGTATCAAGCCCGTTATCGGCACGTTTGAGAGTTATCAGGAGGAAGGTTTGCGGCTGAGTAGCGGCGAGGTGGTGCCATGTGATGTGGCGGTGCTGGCGGTTGGCTGGAAGCTGGGTGTGCCCTATCTGGCGCAGGAGTATCGTGACAAGTTGATCGAAGACGATGGGCAGTATCGCGTTTATCGCCTGTCGGTGAACCCGGATCTGCCCGATATGGGGTTTGTTGGTTTCAACTCCAGCTTTTGCACGGTCCTGTCGGCCGAGATGATTGCCAATTGGCTGGTTCGCTATGCCGATGGCAAACTGGCTCACCAGCCCAGCCGGGCGGAGATGGAGCAGAATATCGAGATGATGCTGGACTGGCGCCGTCGGGAGCGACCTGCGGCGCAGGTCTATGGCGGTCTGTGCTCAGCACCGTTTCATTTCAAACACTTCGACGAGCTTTTGGCCGACATGGGAGCACAACTGCGCAAGCGCAAGAATCCCCTGGTCGAGCAATTCTCGCCCCCGGATGCAGCGGCTTATGGGCAGTTTCTGGCCTCGGCCCCGCAGTATCAGGCCGGCTAACGCTGCCAGATCGGGAAATAGGCTGGCGTCGAGGGGGCGATCATGGCTGCGTCCTGGACGCCGGGTTTCACAGCGCCTAAGCCTGCACGCCGCCCAGTCGGGCGCTGGTGTCTTCGCCCGCGTCGCCGCCTGCCATTCGCGCAAAGGCGGCGCGCCAGCCTGCGGCGAGATCAGCGAGATCGGCCAGGCTGGCGGCCTCTCCGGCTGTGATCTTGCGAGTCAGCCTCGCATGGGTCACGCGGTGTACGGTCCATTCGGGATGGCGCCGTTCGATAAGCCTGATCTCGTCGTGCGTCTGTGCCGCCCCCGGCTCAAGGACGCGGTAGTACCATCCGGTGCGGCCGGTCTTCTGGAACAGGTAGGGCATCCGCTTGTTCTGAGTATAGAGACCGAGTTTCCAGCAGGGCTGTCTGCCCTGGCTGATCTGAACGACAGCACTTCCCAGTCGCAGGATGTCTCCGATGCAGAGGGTGTCCTCAGTCAGCCCGTAACTGGCGATGTTTTCGCCAAAAGCTGCCGGAACCGCTGTCGGAGGCAGCTCGGCCTCGTCCTGCCACAGGCGGTAGTGCTCGCTGGCGTAGTGGTGGATTGCCTTGTCCGCTCCACCATGCACCGTCAGATCGGCCTGCGAGTCGCCGGTGAAGCCGTTGATGTCGATCATCTGAGATCCGGCGACTGGGGACTTGTGAATGGCGGTTGGCGGTTTGTCGGCCCATGGGCTGTGGACAGCGCCATGAAAAATGCCCGCGATCGGGGCGGATAGGTCAGGTGGTGTCATCTGAAAGCGCCTTATGTTCAACACATATTAAATCTCGATCGCCGGGCTGCAGCGGAAGCTGCAACAGGGTGCAATACCCATCGGCAGGGCCTGCGTCGTGATAGGCGCAGGTCCTGCACAGGCCAAAGGGGCGCCCGCCACGGGCTTCCAAAGCCGCACGCAGGGTCGCGCTGAGCGCCTCTTCCAACGCGGCGGTTTCCGCGTCCTGCATTGCGGTCAATGCGCCGCCGATGACCGAAGGCGCTTCGGCCAGTGCCTGCCCCTCAGCTGTCACCCCGTAAGAAATCGAACGCTGATCGCCAGTTTTTGGCTCTTCGCGCACGAACCCTTTTCGGGCGAGTGTCTTGAGCGTTTGCGACATGGTGCCGCGTGTGGTGCCCAGATAATCGGCCACATGCGAGGGCGCCCGTGAGTAGCGATTGGCGCGCGCGAGGTAGTCCAGCGCCGCTGTTTGGGCCGGATTCAGGCTGTCAGACCATCCCCCGGCGGCGTCGAGACGGGCCAGACGATTGATGAGCGCGCGGATGCGGTGGTGTGATGTCATGAAAAATTGATATCGACTCGAAATCAAAACTGCAATAACTCTTATTTGGTAGCGAGTCGCTACGAAATAAGATGGAGACGAAAATGACACGATTTCTAGTGACGGCTGCGATCCTGGGCCTCGGTGCGGCGGGCGCGACCGGCGCGTTCGCCGATGGCGATCATGCCGTGCATCAGCAGGGCGCTATTATCTCGGCATCCGATGCGGGGAAGACGGCATCCTTTGATATTCTTGCGGCTCATGCGCACCGCAAGGGGAACACTGTCACCTTCCACATGACGACAAATGGCAGCGCTGGCGCGGATACGCCCGAAGCAGTCGGTTCGGTCGGCGGGGCTGAGGTTTTCTCCTATGTTTGGCCGACCTCGCTTGACCCGGCTGCCGTCGGGTTTGAGGCAGGCAGCGGAATACTCGCGCTGGCTGCAACCAGTCACCCGGACTTTGACGACACGCCATTGGTGGATGAAAACAACGACGGCGATACCGGCAACGACGGTCTCCTGTGGCACAGTCATTGGGTGGTTCTGACCCCGACCGAAGCCTGCGGGCCGGGCGCGTTGGCGGTGCGTGACATTCCAGAAGGCGCCACCCCGCAGCTGCCGGCCACCTGGCCGGGGCTTCCGATCTATCTGGATAGCCCGGGATTTACGCCACTGTTCAACGGGCCGGAAGTGACTGTGACGGTCGGATTTCGCAGCGATGTGACTCTGGCTGATCTGGCGTATGATGGTGTTACGTCGGCCCTGCGCGTCAATGCAAATGTGCATGCGCCGTTGCTCTGCGTGGTGGATGTTTTCGATATTGCATCGGGCGACCTGACCCTGCCGGGAAAAATCAACTGAACGCAAATGGCGCGGCACATGTGCCGCGCTACCTCATGCTCATGAACTATCGGTGCTGGGATCGTGATTTGAGGCGTTTCAATAGATTTCGGAACGGTTGCCCCGGCCGATGTTGGCTCGGCAGGGGCCGGAGGTGATGAATACGATCTCTCACCAACGCATTTGGATTTGCCATTCAATTCGAAAACCACTCATATTCAGGTGAGCTGACTTAACCCCTGGCCCCACGAATGGCGGCGCATCATGTCCAGACGACACTACGACCTGCCGCCGCTAACCACATTGGCGGCCTTTGAAACCGCAGCCCGGCACCTGAGCTTCAAAAATGCGGCGCAGGAACTGTCTGTGACACCCGGAGCGGTCAGCCACCAGATCAAGGCTCTCGAAGGCGAGCTGGGTGTGGCGTTGTTCCAGCGGAAACATCGCGGTGTCGAGCTGACGCGCGAAGGTCAGGCGCTGTTTGAGACTTTGGCCACATCGTTCCGGCAGATCTCGCGGCAATTGTCTAAGACCCGTCAGATGGGCGAGGAAGATGCCGTGACCGTCGGATCGACGACGGCGGTCGCAGCCTTTTGGCTGTCGCCGGTGATCATCCGATTTTGGCGTGATCATCCGGATTTGAACATTCACCAGATCACCCAGGATCGACCATTTCACGACACGCGGGAGTTCGATTTCTTTATCAGGTATGGGCGTGATCCCGACGCTACGCTGGCCCATACGGCGATCTATCGGGATCAACTTGTCCCGGTTGCCCGGCCGGATATCGCCGAAGGACTGGCGGGCTCATCGCTACAGGATCTGGCAGCGCAGCGGCTGATCCATCTGCACAACGTCAGTCAGAGCTGGACCACCTGGGTCGACTGGTTCCACGAGTTGGGTCATCGGGGCGACATTTCGGTTGGCACCCGCGTGACCAGCTATTCAGTGGCGTTGCAAATTGCCCGTAAGGGGGCGGGCGTAGCGCTTGGCTGGAAGCGGCTTATCCAGCCGATGCTCGACAGCAAGAAGCTTGCCATTGTCGGCAATCAGAGCGTTCCGGCACCGCAAGAGTTCTATCTGGTGGGTCTGCCGGATGATGAACTGTCGCCGAATGCCCGCAAGTTGAAAGCCTGGATCCTGTCGGAGGCAAGCCGCAGTTCGGTTTAGTCAGGCTCATTCATGAATGAGGTTTTCCCCTATTGAGCGGAATTGATCCGATCCTCCAATAGGGAAAAGCTCACGCCATGGAGAGTTCGATGAACACGCATACCCCCCTGTCGTCCGTGCTGACCGAGGTAAACACGGCAAACGGCCTGCCAAATGAACACTATGTCGACCCCCGCGTTTTCGATGAGGAAAAGCGCTCGGTTCTTTTTGCCAATTGGTCAGGAATTGGGTTTGGCAAGGATATTCCGGAACCAGGCGATGCCAAACCGGTCGACTTTCTTGGTATGCCGCTGCTGCTGGTGCGCGACCGAAACGGTGACATCGGCGTGTTTCAAAACACCTGCCGCCACCGGGGTATGATCCTGGTGGACAAGCCACAGAAAATCCGCGGGGCCATACGTTGCCCCTATCACAGCTGGTGCTACGGGCTCGACGGGGCATTGCGTGCGACCCCGCATATCGGTGGTCCCGGGCAGAGTACCCATGTCGATGTCGACATCAGCAAGCTTGGCCTGATCCGCGTCCGGGCGCATATCTGGCGAGACGTGATTTTTGTGAATGTCGATGGAGAGGCGCCCGAGTTCGCCGAAGCCCATGCCGCATTGCTGGACCGCTGGCGCGAATTTGAGACACCGATTTACCACGGTGGCGAAGGGTCATCGCTCAAGCTGGAGGTGGCAACCAACTGGAAGCTGGCGGTCGAAAACTACTGCGAGAGCTATCATCTGCCGTGGGTTCACCCCGGGCTTAACAGCTATTCGCGGTTGGAAGACCACTACAACATTGAAGAGCGGGGAAAATACTCGGGTCAGGGCACGCTGGTCTATCGCCAACTGACCGACGAAGCCGGTGCGAAACTGCCGGATTTCGACGGGCTGAGTGATCAATGGGATGAGGGTGCGGAATATGTCGCGGTCTATCCCAACGTTCTGTTGGGGGTGCAGCGTGACCATAGTTTCGCGATTGTTCTGGAGCCGAAGGACTGCGGGCATACGGTCGAGCATATCGAGCTTTACTATGCCAGAAGCGAGCGGGACACGCCGGAACTTGATGGTTTGCGTGCCTCTAATGCTCAGCTGTGGAAGACCGTCTTCGAGGAAGATATCTTTGTGGTGGAGGGCATGCAGAAGGGGCGTCACGGCGTGTTGTTCGATGGCGGCCGGTTCTCTCCGGTGATGGATGGGCCAACTCATAACTTCCATCACTGGGTGGCGACCGAGGTTCAGAAAGGTCGTGCAAAATGAGCGGGTTCCTGAGCCATGGAACGCGATGAGCTTGATCGCGCCCTGTTGCAGGCGCATGCCGCAGATGATGGCGCGGCTCTCGTGCGGCTCTATTCACTCGCCGCCGATTATGCAGAGGCGGCCGACGATATCGACAGGGCCTGTTTTTACCTCACGCATGCCTTTGTCTTTGCTCTGGAACTCGGCGCGCCCGAAGCCGATCCGCTGAATGCGCGGCTTGCGGCACGGGGGCGCGTGCAGCGCCTCAGCTTCTGACATGTCACAGACGGGTATTTGTGCTGAAAAACCGGCTGGTATGGTGACCTGTGCGACCGGCCACAGGCACCAAGCGGTTCAACCGATAGCGGAGGCAGTGTGGATCGCTGCTCCGTTAAGATAGGCTCTTGAAGGGAGCAAAGATGCGTAGAGAAGCACAGGCAGTTGTCATCGGTGGAGGGGTTATTGGGTGTTCAATCCTCTACCACCTGACCAAACTGGGATGGTCAGATGTGGTGCTGCTGGAACGGAACGAGTTGACGTCCGGGTCCACCTGGCACGCGGCGGCAAATATCCACGGGTTGCATGACAGCACCAATATCAGCCGTATCCAGCACTATACGATGTCTCTCTACAAGGAACTGGAAGCTGAGACCGGACAGAGCTGCGGCGTGTTTCAGCCTGGGTCCCTCTATTTGGCGCAGACAGTGGAACGTGAACACCAGCTGAGGTTGCAGGCCGCAAAGGCCAAGCTCTATGGGATGAATTTTTACGAGATCAGCATCGAGGAGGCCAGGCGCCTGAACCCGCTGGTCAATTACGATGGCATCCGCTGTGTTATGTATGAACCCGATGGTGGCAATGTCGATCCCTCTGGCGTGACGAATGCCTATGCCGTCGGGGCGCGCCAGCGGGGCGCCGAAATCCATCGTTTCACCCCTGTGACGGCGACCGAGCAGCAAGACGATGGCAGCTGGATTGTTAAGACGCCCAAAGGAGATATCCGCACGCCTTGGGTGGTGAATGCGGCAGGGCTCTGGGGCCGCGAGGTCGCGGCGCTGGCGGGGATCGAGCTGCCGTTGCAGCCAACTGAGCATCAGTATTTCGTTACCGAGACCATGGCTGCCGTGGCCGCGCATGGGACCCGCCTGCCATCCGTCAGTGACCGGGACGGTGAGTATTATCTGCGGCAAGAAGGGCAGGGGCTGCTGGTTGGCGCCTATGAAAAGGATATGAAGTTCTGGGCCGAGGAGGGCACGCCGCTCGACTTTGCACATGATCTCTTTCCAGATGATCTGGAGCGGATCGAAGAGAACATGATGAACGCCATCGAACGCCTGCCTGCGGTTGGTGACGCTGGCATCAAGCGTGTCATCAATGGTCCGATGATCTGGTCGCCGGACGCCAATGTCCTGATGGGGCCGGTGCCCGAAATTGATGGATATTTCTGCTGCAATGGCATTATTCCGGGTTTCTCGCAGTCCGGCGGTATGGGGCTGATGGCGGCGCAATGGATCATCGAGGGTGAGACCCAATATGATATGTTCGCCTGGGACATGGCGCGATTTGGCAGTTGGGCGACCAAAGATTTCACCAAGGCGCGGGTGCGGGATCAATATGCCCATCGCTTTGCCATCCATTTTCCCAATGAAGAACGCAGCGCTGGTCGCCCGGCACGGACGCGGCCGATATATGAGCAACAGGCGGAAATGGGCGCGGTCTTTGGCCTCAACGCCGGTTGGGAACATCCCCTCTGGTTTGCAGAAGCGCCCGGCGCCAAGGATACCAATGGGTTCACCCGTCAGAACTGGTGGGGACCCGTTGGCGATGAGTGCAGAATGCTGCGGTCCCGTGCGGGCATTATCGACATATCCAACTTTGCCAAATACCGGTGTGCGGGACCCGGGGCCGAAGAATGGCTGAACGCGGTCTTTGCCAATGCGATGCCAAATGCGGTGGGACGGTCCTGCCTGACGCCGCTGATTTCGAAACGCGGTGGGATTGCCGGGGATTTCACGGTGACCCGTGTTTCTGAGGATGAGTTCTGGATCATCGGATCCGGCATGGCCGAGCGCTATCACAAGCGATTCTTCAAGGAGGTGCCGCTGCCAGAAGGCACTATGTTCGTGTCACTGACAGACGAGATCTGCGGTTTCAATGTCGCGGGGCCGAAATCACGTGAGATGCTGCAACGCCTGACAAATACCTCCCTCTCGACCGATGAGTTTCCGTTCATGCGTTCGGCCTGGATTGATCTTGCCGGGATTCAGGTGCTTGCACTGCGGGTTTCTTTCACCGGCGATCTGGGATGGGAGCTGCATTTCAGGCGCGAAGATCAGCCGCGTCTCTACTCGGCGCTCCTGGCTGCTGGTGAGGAGTTCGGCGCAGGTCCTGTCGGGAGTCGGGCGTTGATGTCCTTGCGGATCGAAAAAGGTTACGGCTCTTGGAGCCGGGAATATAGCCCGGAATACTGGCCGCAGGAGGTCGGGCTGGACCGGCTTTGCAAGTTGCAAAAAGACTTCCTGAACAAAGCTGCCGCAGAAAAGGTCCTCGAGAACCCGGCACGTGAACGGATGGTTCTGCTGCATCTGGATGAGGCCGGAACGGCAGCTTCCAATGCCGATGCGACCGGCGGAGAGCCTATTTTCAAGGATGGTAAGGGGATCGGCCGCGTAACCTCGGGCGCCTATGGATACAGCGTGGGCATGTCGCTGGCGCTTGGCTTTGTTCGAGAGGCAATGCCCGGTGATGCGGTGGAGGTCATGGTCCTGGGGCGTCCACACCGGGCGGTCATTCTGGCGCGACCGCCGTTCGACCCAGATGGTGCCATTCTGCGGGGCTAGCGTTCAGGAGAACGAATAAAGGAGGCCATATGGCCTCCTTTATCGTGGTGTCTTGTGTTCCTCGCGACGGATCAGAGAAGGTCGCGGACCTTCTCCAGCAGTGCGGCGTTCACGGCGACGCCTTCAGACGCGGCGCGTGTGCGGCAGCCACGACGACCATCGCCCGGCAGCCGTGCGCCATCCTGATCATGGATTGATGCGATCAGGTCGGTCAGCCGGTCGTGGAATGCGCCGCCCGAGGTTGCTGCCGGATCGATCGCAATGAAGAACTGGCCGGTTTTTGGTGGCCCACCCGCGGTGCCAGAGAAGGGGCTGGCGACGGAGCCGAGGGTCGCGCCGGTCATGGCAGCCGCCATCAGTTCAACAGTCAAGGCGATGCCGACGCCCTTGTATCCGCCGGAAGGAACCATTGACCCCTTGAGCCCGGCCTCGGGATTGGTGGTTGGTTGCCCGTCAGCATCCAGCACCCAGCCTTCGGGGACCGCTTTGCCCTCCCGGGCGTGTTTCATCACTTCGCTCTTGGCAATTGTGCTGGCGGACTGGTCGATCAGCAGAGCGGCATTCCCGTCTGCGTCCGGGGCCGCGATCGAGAAGGGGTTGGTGCCGACAACCGGCTTCGCACCGCCGGAGGGCGCGATCGAGGCGGGCGCATTGGTGAAACCGATGCCAAGCAATCCTGCCTGCGCCAGCCGTTGCGTGTGAACTCCGAGGACACCGCAGTTGTAGGAGTTGTTCACCGCCAGAACCGCAACCCCCATCTCGCGGGCCAGCGGGATCAGTTTTTCAAAGCCGAGATCAATGGCGCTATGGGCAAAACCGGTCGCTGCGTCCACGGTGACAACCGCCGGGCGGGGCTGATCCACAACCGGCTTTGCCTGACCATCCACCTTTCCACATTCGACATGCTGGGCATAGATCGGGATATAGGCCAGCCCGTGCGAGGCGACGCCATCGGCTTCGGTCATGGCGGTTGCAACAGCAAGGGGGCGGGCGTTGGCTTCGGAGGTGCCGGCCTTGACCAACACGCGGAAGGCCAGGTCTTCGATTTCGGCAAGGGTCAGGGTTTCGGTTGCGGTCATATCGGGCTTTCTGTTTTTCAGTCTTCGGGTCAATGCCGGGCTGACCGGCAGTCGATGGGTGGATCAGTCGTTGTCGCTGAGGCCGGCCCCGGCGCCGCGCAGGCGGCTTTCCTCGGTCGCCGGGGCAAAGGTGCGATGGGCAAACTTGCCCAGCTGGTCCCAGCTTGCGTTGGAGACGCTTGCGCGCATCACCGGTTCTTGCTGGCCGGTCATCTCCGCAGGGGCGGAGAATACCATCCGTTCCGCCAGCCGGCTGTGCAGCGTCTCGCTGGAGCCCTGCACGCAGAGCCGCTTGCCATCGGTGGCCAGGCGCGCGCCCTGCCATTCGGCGGCAACCGGTCGGCCCAGTCGCAAGGCCGCGCCGCCCATGAAGGGCACCGCCAGCAAGGGAAAATTGACGTTCTCCATCGTGATCTTGCCGCGCTCCAGCAGGCGCACGGCACAATCGCTGAGTGCTGCACCGGCGATCAAGGGGCTCATCCGGCGGGCAGGGGCGTGCCAGACCTCGGCTCGCAGCGAAACGGGCGATACGTCAATCGAGGGAATGCGATCATTCATCGTCAGCAGATCTGCCAGCATCTCGGTGCCGGGAAACCCAAAAGACGAAAGCCAGCGCGTGCCCTTGGCGGCCTCTTCTGCCAATCCCCAGGACAGGCCTGCGCCACGGGCGGCGCGCTTGCTCATGGCCTCGATTTCATTCAACGAATGGCTCATGCCAGCCCCTCTTCCAGTTCGGGGAATACCCAGAATTCCGCGTTCTCAACGGTGAGTTCGGTGGGCAGCGGAGCATTGCCATACATGCAAATCCGCACCCAACGATCTGACCGGGGATCAAATTTCGTCGCGCCAAAGAATGCCAGCTTGCAGCGCAGCATATCGATCGGCAGGACCTGATCGGAAATCGTGTTGTCACGGATTTCCGCGTAGGGCGCGCGGCCGACGATCTGAACACGGCGCAGAACATGGCGGTGTTCGGAATGGCGCAACAGGAAATCTGCAACCTGCGCCTCGTCTGGCCAGTGGGCCAGAGCCTGGTACAACATCGCGGCATCTCGACCCGGTGCCAGCGGCTGCTCATATTCTTCGATGGGCTCCTCAAAGCGCTCACCCAGACGGGGTTCGAGCTTTTCCTCCGAAACATACCAGGCGCGTGCCTTGTTCTCTGGGGCCTGCCAGTTTGTGTCGATGGCCCAAGCGTATACGTCCCGCAGGATCTTGCGAAGATCGCCAATGGTCATAGCACCCGCAATGCGAAAGGTTGCGGTGTTATCTGCTGACATATCTTCGGCGAAGCCATCGACAAGCCCGCCGTAGGGCTCCAGCATCAGCGACGCGATCCATTCCTGACCCTCGAGCGAGAGCGTCTCTTCGGCCCAGCGGTAGAGGGCATCCCAGGGCTTCGGACCGGCCAGCGTCTGGATTTCCAGGTAGCTGGTCACCTGATCAGCGTCGGCGCGCAGCGCGCTCAGTTTCTGGATCTGAATCGGATGCTGTGACTGCCAATCTGCAATTGTCAGCTTGCTGCGTGCCACCAGAGAGCGGAACACAGCGATATCGTCCGGATGCGCTTCCTCGATATTGCGCACCGCCTGGATCGCCTTTTCGCGCGCCGCGACCCAGTTGTTGAATAGCACCGGGTGGTTGAGCAGAAACGGCGCCATTCCAAGGCCGGTGGAATTGCCGATCCCCATGGACCGGGCCAGATCCGGAGCCAGTTTTGCGGCGGTGGTGCCCTCAGCCTTGGCGCGACAATCGGCCATATGCTGGACCAGATCGGTGACAAACCAGCGGGTCAGGTAGACCGATAGCATCTCAACCTGGAACGGCGCACGGAATTCGGGACGTTCCGCGATCATCTCGCGGTCAGCCGCACCCAGTTTGCCGGACCCGTAGACCGCCGTTGTCCGCATTAGATAGCCGACGGCGTCGATCTGCTCTGCGGAGGGCTGCTGGCCAGAGGCCAATGCGCTGACCACATGTTCCCAGAGGCGCACCGACCGGTTGGCGCGGGATACAGAAAGCTCCGACCCGGACACACGTCCGGCTTCCTGCACGGGGATATTCTGTGACAGCCGCGCGATATCCGCGTCAGAAGGAATGCCGTCAAATAGTGTGAAAGTGGCGTCCCAGGCCTCTGCAATCACTCGGTCGGAGCGTTTTTCAGGCGGCAGGTCGTGGGCAAAGGCGACCAGGGAATATGCACGCTCCGGCCCATATGCGGTGTAGACTGCATGGCCCTGACCGCTGTCGTCTATGTCAAATGCGGTCTGTTCAAATCGCCAGCCTTCGCGCGCCAGACGACGGGTCAGCACCCGCATGAATGACAGGCGCGACTGGTGCATAGAGCCAAGGCGTGCCAGACGCATGACGGTGTTCGGTTCACGGCAGAGAATGTCGGTCATTCGGATTGGCCTTTGTAATCAGGTCGTTAGTCGTATCCCGTATGATCTGAACAGGTCGGGCAGTTTGGATGGGTGGGCCGGGCGCCAGCAGCGCCCGGCAGCTATTCAGTTCTCTTTGCCTTTTGCCAATGTGATGCGCAGAGCATCCCAGAGCGATGGCAGAAGAATAAGCGACACCGGAACCGCGGTGACCACGATGAAGCTCTGTAGTTTTGATACGCCACCGGAACCGACGGAGATCAAAATGACCGCCATCACACCCATGGCGATGCCCCAGAAAACACGTACGGCGATGCTTGGGGTGTCGCCGTTGGTCATTGTAGCGGAAATCACGTAGCTCATCGAATCTCCGGTCGTGGCCACAAAGATCGTGGTCAGGATCAAGAACAGGATTGAGATCAAGAAACCCATCGGGAGATTGTTCGTGATTGCCAGTAGTGCCGCAGGCAGGTTGAAGCCTTCGAAAGCTGCGGAGATGGTGCCGGGCTCAGCCAGTTCCATCGCAATGCCCGTGCCCCCGATGATGGTGAACCAGAAGTTGGTCACGATGGGTGCGATGATCGACAGCATGATGATGATGGACCGGATCGACCGTCCGCGTGACACGCGGGCAATGAACATTGCCATCAGTGGCCCGTAGCCCATGAACCAGCCCCAGAAGAACACGGTCCACCATCCCAGCCAGCCGGGAGCGCCGAATATGCCTGCATCACCGCGATAGAGCGCCATCTGGAAGAAGTTGCCCAGATAGGTCGTAAAACCTGAGAAGAACGATCCGAAGATGAAACCGGTAGGTCCGGCAATGAGCACATAGACCAGCAACACGGCGGCCAGGATCACATTGATCTTGGACAGCATCTGGATGCCGCGCGACAGGCCGGTCATCGCCGAGATCGTATAGAGCGCCACCAGTGCGCCGATCACCACGAACTGAGTGGCAAAAACGTCCGGGATGCCGAAGAGATCGGAGAGACCATAGCTCACCTGAAGCCCAAGAAAGCCGATCGGACCGACGGTACCCGCTACCACGGCGATGATCGATGATGCGTCGGCGATCACCCCGATGGGGCCGTTGATAGCCTTGTCCTTGAACACCGGATAGAGCAGCGTCCGGGGGGCCAGCGGCAGGCCCTTTTCATAGTGATAATGCATCAGCATGACCGTGGAGAGCGAACCGAGGATCGCCCATGCTAGAAACCCCCAATGCATGAAGCTTTGTGCGATAGCGGGGGTAACGGCGGCTTCGCTACCGCCTTCGGCCCCGTAGAGGGGAGGCGAGTAGAGGAAATGCGCAATCGGCTCCCCGGCAGCCCAGAACACGCCACCACCAGCAAGCAGAGTACACATGACCATGGATCCCCACTGGAACGTGGTGAATTCAGGCGCGGCCAGCCCGCCGAGAATAGCGCGCCCACCGGGCAGGACGCAGAGCAGCAAACCGATCAGAAAGGTCGCAAGCAGTAGAATTTGCCAGTACAGGCCAAAATAGGTCGCCGAGATGTTGAACCCCCAGTCGACCAGTGCCGACAGCCCGTCAAGATTGACCAGTGCTGCGGCACAGAATAGCGCGATAAAACCGCCTGAAAGCAGAAATAGCGGCTTGTTGATCCGGCTCTCCTGCGGTGTTGTCTCCATAGATGTCTCTGACATCTTTCCCTCCCATTGGTTGGCCCGCGCACTGGTCGGGCCGATATTTCTGTCTATCCCGGTCTTTAATCCCCCGATTTTGGACCGAAATTCTCTTCAAAGAAGCGATACCAGTTGCCTCCCATGACAGCTGATACCTCGTCGTTGTTCATGCCGACCTTGCGCAGCCCGTCTTCGATATTTCCGAAGTCGCGGTTGTCTTCGAACCAGCTGGGCATTGGCGGGAAACCCGGCGCGGATTTGGAGCCTTCGCCGTAGTCGATCTCCTTGGTCCAACGACCCACACGCATCCATTCGACGACGCTGTCCGGCTGGTCCTGGCAAAGGTCAGTGCCGATCCCGAGATGTTCAACGCCGAATTTCTCGGCGGTTCGGGCAATCATCTCGCAGAAGCTTTGCAGCGTGCAGTTGGACTTGTCCTTCAGGTGATGCGGATAGACCGAGAAGCCCAGCATCCCGCCGTGGCCGGTCACTGCGCGGATGACATCATCCTTCTTATTGCGCAGGGCCGGCGACCATTCATGCGGGTTGGCATGAGTAATGGCGATCGGGCGGCTGGAAATTTCCGCTGCTTCGATGGTGGAGCGGTCGGCGGAATGGCTCATATCCACGACCAGGCCGACCCGGTTCATCTCCTTGATCACCTGCTTGCCCATGCGGGTGATGCCCATGTCCTCGGCCTCATAACACCCCGTCGCCAGCAGCGACTGGTTGTTGTAGGTGAGCTGCATGAAGCGGGCGCCGAGCGTGTGCAGGATCTCCACCAGGCCGATGTCGTCCTCTATCGGCGATGGGTTCTGGAAACCGAAGAACACTGCAGTGCGGCCGGTTTCGCGGGCCTTGTCGATATCAGAGGCCCACTGCCCCTTCATGATCAGGTCGGGGAACTGTTCGAACCAGCGGTTCCATTTTTCGAAGTTCAGGACCGTCTCGCGGAAGTTCTCATGATAGGCAATGGTGACATGGATTGCGTCCACGTTGCCCTCGCGCAGCTGGCGGAAGATTTTTTCCGACCAATTGGCATATTGCAGGCAGTCGATACGATATCCGGTCATTCAAGCACCTCGGTTTTCAAAGTCCACTACCCGGCCTGTAATGCCAGGCAGGATGCGCCCGCCTCGGGGGAAACAAGGAGGGCGGGCGCGTCCGCAAACTGGCAGGCCGGCGATGCGGCGCTGCCAAGAATTCAGTCTCAGACCGGCTTGCCGGCGCTGATGTAGGCGGTTTTGACGGTGGTATAGAACTCCGCCGCGGCCTTACCCTGCTCGCGCGGGCCATAGGAACTGTCGCCGCGGCCACCGAATGGCACGTGGTAGTCGGTGCCTGCGGTTGGCAGGTTGACAGTGACCACACCGGTGCGCGCGTTGCGGCGGAAATGGGTGGCGCGCGCCAGCGACTGGGTGACAATGCCCGAGGTCAGGCCGAAGTTGGTGTCATTCACCACCGACAGCGCCTCGTCATAGCTGCCGACCTTGATCACGCTGGTCAGCGGCGCGAACATTTCCTCGCGGTTGATGCGCATGTCGTTGGTGGTGTTGAGGAAAACGCCAGGGGACATGTAGAAGCCCTCGTGCGGCATCTGAAGACGCTGGCCGCCGCAGGCGAGTTCGGCACCTTCGGATTTGCCCAGATCGACATAGGCCAGGTTCTCGTTCAGCTGCTGCTCGCTGACCACCGGCCCCATCTGCACGCCCGCTTCCAGCGCGTGGCCCACTTTCATGGCCTGTGCCCCGGCGACAAGTTTGTCGACAAAGGCATCATGAATGGCCGCGTGGACCACGAGCCGGGAGGAGGCTGTGCATTTCTGTCCGGTGCCGCCAAAGGCGCCACCGAGGGCCAGCGTGACGGCCAGATCCAGATCTGCGTCGTCCATCACCGCCAGAGCGTTCTTGGAGCCCATCTCCATCTGCACCTTGGTCAGGTTCTGGATGGCGGCGGCAGCAATCCCTTTGCCCACCGGCACCGAGCCGGTGAAGGAGATCGCGTTCACTTTGGGGCTTTCGACCAGACGCTGGCCGATGGAACGGCCGGAGCCCATGACCAGCGAGAACAGGCCCTTGGGGATATCCTGCCGGTTGATGATCTCGGCCAGCGCGACGGCTGATGCCGGGGTGATGTTGGCCGGTTTCCACACCACGGCGTTGCCATAGCAAAGCGCCGGCGCGATTTTCCAGGAGGCGGTAGCGGTCGGGAAGTTCCAAGGGCTGATGATCGCCACGGTGCCGACCGCTTCCCGGCGCACATCCACCTCGATGTCGGGACGCACGGAGTCGGCGTTTTCCCCGATTTGGCGGAGGCATTCGGCGGCGTAATAGGTGAAGAACTGGCCGGCGCGGTAAACTTCGCCTTTACCCTCGGCCAGCGGCTTGCCTTCTTCACGGCTCAGGAGCGTGCCGAGTTCTTCGGCGCGGGCCATCATCTCGTTGCCGATTGCGTTCAGCACGGCCTGCTTACGCTCAAGCCCATAGGCTGCCCATTCACGCTGGGCCACCTGCGCCTGGTCCAATGTCGCATCCAGTTGATCGGCGCTGGCCTGCGCGAAGATACCAACGAGGTCGCTCAAATCCGATGGGTTGCGGTTCTCAACTTCGCTCTCACCAGCCAGCCATTCACCGGCAATCAGGTTCTTTTGGATATCAGTCATGGTCGGAGGCCTCACACAGAATTCAGTTTCCATGGGTATGGACATGCGCGGCCACTTCAATCAAACTCAAATTACTGAACATCATTTCAGAAACTCTGAAGTTAGTGCTCATGGCTTTGAAAATTGAATTGCTCCGCGGTTTTGCTGCAGTCGCTCGAAGTGGAAACCTGAGTGATGCTGCCGGTATTCTTGGGCGCACGCCCTCTGCCGTATCGATGATGCTCAAGCAGCTGGAAACCCATCTTGGCGAACCGCTGTTTGAAACCGACCGTAAGAACAGGCTGACCGCCCTTGGGGCCTTTGTGCTGGAACAAGCAGAGCGCGAGTTGCAGCAATACGATACGATGGTCAAAGCCATAGAGGGCTATGCCAAGGCCACCCACGGACATGTCCGCATAGCCACGGTTCCATCGGTCGCCGGCACCGTCATGCCCTTGGTCTTTTCCAGGTACATCAACGATTTCAAGAATGTAGATATTGAGTTGCGAGATATGGACTCGATCTCGGTTCTGCATGAGCTGTCCCGTGAACGCATCGACATCGGCATTGCAACACTAGGCCAGAACAGCTCTGGATTGCACAGCCAGCATTTGCTGTCGGATGCGTTCGGAGTGATCTGCGCACCCAGTCACCCGCTGGCGCAGGAGCAGGGGAAAATCGAATGGGAGATGCTGCGCAACGAAAGGCTGATCGCCAATAGCCTGTCGGCCAGCATCAAGGCGGAGCAATCCAGAGAGCTGCACGACAGGGCGCTGTTGAAGGCACAGAACCTGACCTCCATCATGGCTATGGTGCAGGCTGAAATCGGGGTAACTATTTTGCCGGAGATGGCCGCGCGAGCCGCGAATGCGACGGGGCTGGCGTTCCGACCATTGGCTGATTCGCTTGCGACTCGCCAGATCCACCTGCTTCGGAAAACCGATACGGCGCTGTCTCCTGCGGCCCGTTTGCTGGAAAAACACATCCTGAGCTGTGCTGCCGAATTGACCAAAGGAGGCCTGTCGTGACCCTAACCAAGACGCCGCTTACGCTTGGCATTATGATCTTTCCCGGTTTCCCTATGGCTTGCCTGACGTCTTGCATCGAGCCGCTGAGGGCCGCCAATGAAATCGCCGGGAAGGAGGCGTTTCGCTGGACTGTTGTTGCCGAAACAACGGAGCCGGTCGCGTCCTCGGCAGGGGTGACGTTCAGCCCGGATCGTGTGCTGGCCGATCTTACGGATCACGATTATCTGTTCTTTGCGGCGGGTCCTAATGCGCGCTTTGATCAATCGGCGCGTGCCAATGCCGCGCTCCAGCGGCTTACCCGGAACAAGACCCGACTTGGAGCCTTCAGCGGGGGGGTGTTTCCGCTGGCACGCACCGGTTTGGTCGGGAGCGACCCGCTCTCGGTTCACTGGTGCTATGAGGCTGCTTTTGAAGCGGAATTTCCTGAGATCGAGAGGCTGAGCACAGTGATCTGCGATGAGGGGGCTTTCACCACGATTTCCGGGGCGACGGCGGTTTTCGACTATATGTTGACCTTGATAGAAGACCATCTGGGCGGCGATATCATGGCCGAAGTTGCCTGCTGGTTTCAGCATCCATATGTGCGCAGCGCCACGACGTCGCAAAAGACACCCGCGTTTTCAACAGCCAAGAGCAAGGATCTGCTGCCCAAGAAGGTGACGCAGGCCATTGAACATTTTGCCGAGCATATCGAAGACCCTATTCAAATCAGCGATGTAGCGAATGCCATTGGTGTATCGGCGCGATCCCTCGAACGCAGTTTCAAGGAGGCGACGGGTCAGAGCCCGCTGAAATACTATCGGATGATGCGGATGAATCAGGCGCGTCAACTGGTGCTGTATTCCAGCACCTCGGTCACCGAAATCGCCTATATGGTAGGTTACAGCACGCCGGGCGCGTTCCTGCGGATCTACCGCGAGAGCTTTGGCGTCACGCCGATCAATGATCGTCGGGCGAAAAACTCCCTCCGCGTAAAAAGCGGCGACGCCCTGCCTGCGGGATAGGTCACCGCAGACAGGCGGGTTTTACGCGATGGAATGAGCTGCGCTGATAAGCGCGTGGTGAAGGGAGGCCGCGGAGGAGCGCGGTCCCAATACTGCCATGTGATCCTCTGCCCGGCGCCAAAGGAATACGCCGAGATGTTCCAACGTGCCCCGAATAACGCGCCCTGTTGTCATATTGCGCACAGGTGCATTGCTGAGCCGTTCGAACAGATCGCAGAGTGTCGGACCGGCGACATCGAAACGGCACCAGCCATCGGTCTGTTCGACCACCGAGGCAGCCGCACCCACCACTGGTTTCAGATCACGCGCCAGCAATTCATGGCGGTCATGCGGGGCCGAGATCATCCATTGAGCGGGTCCGGTCCAAAAAACGGAGATACCCCCCGAGTCTGAAGATGTGCCGACATCTGGAAGCGTCATGCCATGCGCCGAACCAAGAGCCGCCCGCAGTGCCGTTTCCTGATCTTTACGCGCTGTAATCGAGGCCAGGGCCTGGTCTGTCACCTCTGAGATGGTCAGGTCGCCGACCCGGTCAATCCGGGCCGTATCGCTGCCAAGTGGGCTGATTGGACTGAGCTTATGCACGGAGCTTCTCCCCTTCCGGGTCAACAAAATGTGGGCTGACAATCTCAACCAGGACTGTTTGGTTTTCCAACGGGTTCACAAGGCGCAGCCGTTCTCCTGTGCGGTCCGACCCACCTTTGACAAAAGCCAGGCCAATCGCGCTTTTCAGGATGGGTGAATAGGCCGCGGAGGTGACATATCCCTGATCATGTGCCGCCTCCACGGGGCCGTCGGCTGCCATCAGATGCCCCCCGGCGGGCAGGCTGTCGCTGCTGTTGACGGGGCGAAGCCCTACCAGATGCAGCGCCGCTTCGGTATTCATCCCCTCGCGTCGGCTGAGGACATTGCCAATGCAGTCCTTGCTGGTTGAGACCATGCGCCCGAGTCCGAGGTTTAGTGCGGATGTTGTCCCGTTCAGCTCATTGCCGGCGGCGTGTCCTTTTTCGATCCGCATGACACCCAGAGCTTCTGTGCCATAGGGGGTTACGTCGAATTCCTCACCGGCGGCCATCATTTCCCGCAGCAGCGCGTCGCCATAGCGTGTCGGCACCGCGATTTCATAGGCCAGCTCACCGGAGAAGGAGATCCGGAACAGTCGGGCGCGGCATCCGCCGCAGACAGTGATTTCGCCGCAGCCCATGAAGGGAAACGCTTCGTTTGAGATGTCAAATTCTGGGTCGACAATCTTCTGTAGCAATCTCCGCGCATTTGGCCCGGCGACGGCATATTGTGCCCAGGCCTCGGTTGTCGAAATCAGTTGAACATCCAGATCCGGACACAGGCACTGACGCACGAATTCCATATTGCGATAGACCAGAACCGCATTGGCCGTGGTTGTGGTGACGACAAAATGATCCTCTGCAAGACGGGCTGCAGTGCCGTCATCATAGGCGATACCATCCTCACGCAGCATGAGCCCATAGCGCACCTTGCCAACCGGTAATTTGGCAAACCCGTTTGCATAAATCATGTTGAGGAAGGTCGCGGCATCCGTGCCCTGAACGTCGATCTTCCCCAAAGTGGTTACGTCGCAAATGCCCACCGAATTACGCGTTTGCAGCACTTCGCGGTCGACGGATTGGCGCCAATGGGTTTCACCGTCACGCGGGAACCACTGTGCGCGCAGCCAGTTGCCGACCTCAACGAACACCGCGCCTTGTTCCTCGGCCCATTTGTGACTGGGTGTCAGGCGGGTTGGGTGGAAATCCTTACCCACCGCTCGCCCCGCCAGAGCGCCCATCGCCACCGGCGTATAGGGCGGACGAAAGATGGTCGTGCCGGTTTCCGGGATTGACTTGCCGGTGAGCTCGGCCATCACTGCCAACGCGCCAAGGTTCGAGGTTTTGCCCTGGTCGGTGGCCATGCCAAGTGTGGTGTAGCGTTTCAGATGTTCCACCGAGGTGAAGTTTTCCTGATGCGCCAGCTTCACGTCCTTCACCGTCACATCATTCTGGAAATCTAGCCAAGCGCGCTTTGCGCCTTTGACCTGCCAGAACGGGGTCAGCGAGACGGGTGCGCCTTCAGCACGGGGCAGATCGGCTGCACCGGCCGAGATGCCGAGATCGGCAAGCGCCTCGATCGTTTTCTGGACTCCCCCCGCAAGGGCCTGTGCGCTGGTCATATCTCCCATAGCAGCCCCGGCGACCAGCTGACCGGTTGGCAGCCCTGCGGCCGGAACAAAAGACTGGATGGCCTCGTTCCAGACGGGGCGACCACGCTGGTGGCACGTCAGGCCCAGATTGGGATTCCAACCCCCGGACATGGCCAGCGCGTCGCAGGCGATTGTTCGGGTTTGCCCATTTGCCAGGCGCAGGGTGACAGACGTCAGGCCAAGCCGCCCCTTGGTGTCGGTAATCTCGGCACCTGCCAGAACCTCGGTTCCCGGCAGGGCTGGCGCATCCGGTCGCACGTCAATGATCGCGGGGACCTGGACACCCTTTGCCATGAGGTCACGAGCGGTTTGATGTGCATCGTCATTATTGGCGAACACCACGACCGAATGGCCGGGGGTCGCCGCCCAGCGATTGGCATAGGCACGCACCGCGCCCGCCAGCATAATGCCGGGTCGATCATTATTTTCAAAGGCGATCGGTCGCTCAATGGCTCCCGTGGCGATCAGCGCGCGTTTGGAATAGATCCGCCAAAGGGTCTGACGCGGTTTGCCAGCTGCGGGTTTTGGCAGATGGTCGGCATTGCGCTCAACCGCACCATAGATACCGTGATCATAGGCGCCAAAGACTGTGGTGCGGGGCATCACCCGCACATTCGGGAGCGTCGCAAGCTCTGCCTGTGTCTGGGCCACCCAGTCCGGGCCTGACATATCGGACAAAGCCTGAGTTTCACTTAGCAGACGACCGCCTAGGTGACTATCTTCATCCGCGAGAATGACCTGAGCGCCAGCGCGCCCTGCGGTCAATGCTGCGGCCAGGCCGGCTGGTCCGGCGCCTATGATCAACAGATCACAGTGCAGATATCCCTTGTCGTAGGCGTCGGGATCCGCCTCACCGGTCAGGCTGCCAAGGCCCGCTGCCTTGCGGATGATCGGTTCATAGAGCTTTTCCCAGAATGCTTTGGGCCACATGAAGGTCTTGTAGTAGAACCCTGCGGTCAGGAAGTTCGAGAACCGGTCATTGATCGCCATCACGTCATGTTCGAGCGATGGCCAGCGGTTCTGCGATTGGGCCTCCAATCCTGCGTAGAGTTCGATAACCGTGGCGCGCGTATTCGGTTCCTGACGACCACCGGACCGCAGTTCAACGAGGGCGTTCGGCTCCTCGCTGCCCGCGGTCAGCACGCCCCGCGGGCGGTGGTACTTGAAGGAGCGGCCCATCAGGCGCACGCCATTGGCAAGCAGTGCTGACGCCAGCGTATCTCCCTGATGGCCTTGGTAGTTCTTGCCGTCGAATTGGAACGACAAGCCTGTGTCGTGGTCGATCAGTCCGCCGGACAGACGGTTTTTCAGTGGGGGGTGCGAACTCATTGCAGCGCCTCCTGCGGCGTGTTTGCGGCTCTGTTCGCAAGGGCAACATCCCGCGCCAGTTCAACCTTCAGTATCTCATGCGTGACCGTATTGCGGGTGACGACCAGCCAGGAACGATCGCCCTGTTCATGAAACCACAATTCGCGATGCTCCCCAGCCGGGTTCTGACGCAGATAGAGGTAATCGTGGAATTGCTGCAGCGCGGTCTCCGAAAGCCAATAGGGGCGGTTCATAAGGCCAGCATCGCCCAGATAGGTGAATTCCTGCGCGTCGCGTGGGCCGAGTAGCGGATGGTTGATGATCATCTGGACAAGTCCTCAATGCAGGTTCGGTTGGGCGCCCTGGCCCTTTTCGTCGATCATGCGGCCAGTCATGAAGCGATCCAGCCGGTAGGCGGTTGCCGTCTCATGCAGGCGGTCTGTTTTCAGCAGATGGGCAAAGCAGTAGCCCGCAGCTGGCGTGGCCTTGAAGCCGCCGTAGCACCAGCCCCCGTTGAAATAGAGGCCGTCGATATGGGTCTTGTCGATGAAGGGAGAGCCGTCCATCGACATATCCATGATGCCGCCCCAGCTGCGCAGGAGACGCGCGCGACCAAGAGCCGGGATCAGGGACATGCCGCTTTCCACCACATCCTCGACCACTGGCAAATTCCCACGTTGTGCGTAGGAGTTATACATGTCGATATCGCCGCCAAAGACGAGCCCGCCCTTGTCTGACTGGCTGCAATAAAAATGCCCGGCGCCATAGGTGATCACCCCAGGAATGAAGGGCTTCAGCCCCTCGGAGACGAAGGCCTGCAGAACATGGCTCTCGATGGGCAGGCGCATCCCGGCGAGGGCCATGACCCGGCTGGAATTGCCAGCAACCGAAACGCCCACCTTTCGCGCGCCAATGTAGCCGCGAGAGGTTTCGACACCGCGCACCTTGCCTCCGTCGATACGCAGGCCCGTGACCTCGCAATTTTGAATGATATCGACGCCGCGCTGATCCGCGCCCCGGGCATAGCCCCAGGCCACCGCATCGTGGCGCACCGTTCCGCCGCGCCGGTGCAGCAACCCGCCCTTGATCGGGAAGCGGGCATCGTCGAAGTTCAGGAAGGGATACATGGCGCGCACACCGGCGGTATCCAGCAGTTCCGCGTCCGAGCCGTTCAGGATCATCGCATTGCCGCGGCGCCGGGCTGCGTCGCGCTGCGCATCGCTGTGGATCAGGTTCAGGATCCCACGCTGGCTGACCATCGCATTGTAGTTCAGATCCTGCTCCAGGTTTTCCCAAAGCTTGAGCGAGAACTCGTAAAAAGGCTCATTGCCATCCAGCAGGTAGTTGGATCGGATGATGGTTGTATTGCGTCCGACGTTGCCGCCACCAATCCAGCCCTTTTCCAGCACCGCGATCCGCGCGCCGCCGAACTCCTTGGCGAGGTAATAGGCGGTGGCCAGACCATGGCCGCCGCCCCCGATGATGACGTAATCGTAGGCGGGCTGTGGCGCTGCATCGCGCCATTGCGGGCGCCAGCCTTTGTGCCCGCTCAGAGCTTCCTTGATCAGTCCAAACGCAGAGTATCGCATGGGGGCTCCTGTTTCTTGCCGCACCAGTTGCCGCGAATTCGGAGGATCTTGCCGATGCGCTTTCGGACAAGATTCAGGTCAGAATCGACATTCGGGGCCTGGGCCCCTCGCCAGTCTTTGCAATCTTCGATCCCGAGTGCTTGGAGGGGTCATCCTACAGGGCCGAAAGTGGCGACGATTCCGGAGCGGGTCCAGTCGGTATTGGCGGGCGAGGCGCATGAATTCCACCACGTGGAATACGGCTCTGGCGTCATGGATGCCGGTCTGGATTTACCCGATCATCGGTCCCGATTACCCACAAAAACGGTACCAAGATGACACTGAGCCAAAATCGAGAAGAGTTCCGCGCGTTGATAGCTGATGTCGATGATGTGGTTGTGGACCGCTTAATGGTCGGTGCCGTTGATCTCCACGTGCATTCAGGACCCTCGATCATGGAACGCCAGATCGACCATATTCAGGCGGTCGAGCAAGCGGCGGCTGCCGGAATGCGTGGCATCCTGTTCAAGGACCACCATTACTCGGTTGCACCCTTTCTGCCGATGATGAAGCGTCTGGTCGGGGATCTGGGCGTAGCGATGTATGGCGGGTTGGTTCTGAACAACACGACCGGGGGATTCGACCCGCATGTGGTTGATTCCCAGTTGAAACATGGCGGTACGATGATTTGGATGCCGACGGCGCAATCGGCCAATCATATCCGTTCGTCCTTTCGGAAATCGCGATTGGCGATGAATGTGAAGCTCAAGCCTCCACGGCTTTTGACCGTCGTGGACGATCGGGGGGCGATCATTGATCCGGTCAAAGAGATATTGGATTCAATTGCCGAGTTCGATGCGGTTCTGTCCTCAGGGCATCTTCACGTCTGGGAGATATGGAAGCTGTTCGAGGAAGCCAAAACGCGTGGGGTGAAGAAACTGATCGTCAATCACCCAATGTACGGGCTTCACTTTACCTACGACGACATTCGCGAGATCGCCGAATTTGGTGCGCTGGTTGAGCAATCTGCCTGCCTGTATGTTGATAGCCGCTTTAACGTGTTCGAACCGCATCTTCTGGCTGAGCACATCCGCGCTGCCGGTGTCGAACATTCTTCGATCGGATCAGATTTGGGTCAGATCGACAATCCAACTCCGGTCGAAGGAATGCGACAGGCGATCAAGCTGTGCCTCGTCAGCGGCTTCAGCGAGGATGAAATTCGCCTGCTGGTGCGGGATAACGCGTCGCGTCTTGTTGGTCTGCCGCTGGCCTCCGACGTGTGAAAGGGCAGGATATGACCTATGTTAAGGGCGGATTTCGTCAGAGGTTTCTACACGAAACCAATCTGACCGGGAGTTTTCTGAAGATTGCGCATACCATGCCTGCGGAAATCCTCGGGGTGGTCGGTTATGACTTTGTAGTGGTCGACGAGGAGCACGCTCCGATTTCTCGTGAGGCCACGGATCGGATCGTTCTGGCCTGCAAGGCGGCAGATATCGGCTGTCTCGTTCGGGTAAAGAGCGCCGAACCGGCGGACATCCTGTCGGCTTTGGATTGCGGTGCAGACGGGATTCTTGTTCCGCATGTTGACACAGCACAGAAAGCCAGGGCGATCGTCTCCGCCGCGCGCTATCGCGGCGGATCGCGGGGCTATTCGCCGACGACGCGTGCGGGTCGATTTGGGGAGGTCACGCTCGCCGAGCATGTTGAAAAGGAAGACAACAGGGGCCTGGTCATCGCGATGATCGAGGATCCTTTGGCGGTCGAGCAGATTGACGCGATAGTGACGACCGATGGGCTGGATGGTGTGTTTATCGGGCGCGGCGATCTGACCGTTGCCTATGGCGAAACAAAGCCCGGGTCAGAGCCTGTATTGCGGGCGACAAAAACCATCTGCGCAACGGCGCGGGCGCACGGGGTGGCGATCTGCGCCATGGCGGGTTCGGCCAAGGATGCCGGATGGCTCTGCGAACTGGGAGCGACCGCCTTCGTGCTCGCGTCGGATCAGACGTTCATCCGTGATGCGGCCCGCGCGCGGCTTGCCGAGCTTCGCAATGCCCTTCCCGCAGTACAGGAGTGACTGATGGCCTATGACAAGACAGACCCGCGGTCGGCGCTGCGCACAAAAGCCGCGGCCAAGCCCAGAACGGGGCTAGTAGCGATTCCGCAGATTGGTGAGTTCGACAAGATCGACCCCGCTGTTCGCAGCAGCGACGGCCTGACATGGTGCCTGAGAGGCCAGAACCTCGTTGTCATGCGCACCGAAGCGGAACCGGGAGGCAGTTTTACCAGACAAAATCAGTGCGACGAATACGTTGTCCTGCTGCCGGAGAACGGCGCGACGATCACTGTCGGCGGCAATTCCTGCGACGTGCCTGGGAACTCCATTGCCTTCGTGCCACCCGGCGACAGCGCAGTGATCCTTCCAAAAGGGGGGCGTTTTTTCCGGCTGTTCACCAGCCGATCAAAGGATCTGGTGGCGCTTTGCACGAATGGTGACGCGTATCAATCGCTGCGCAGTCATATTCCGCCCTTGCAAGACTGGCCTAAGCCCACCGATGGGTGGCTACTCCGGCATTACTCGTTGGATGTCCCGCCAGAGCCGGGTCGATTTGGCCGGATTTTTCGATGCACCACCTTCATGGTGAATGTGCTTGATCCTTATGACGGGCCACGCGACACAACCAAAATGTCGCCACATCATCATGATGATTTCGAACAATGCTCACTGGTGCTTGAGGGCGCTTATTCGCATCATTTGCGCTGGCCCTGGACCACGGATATGGCGGATTGGCGCCCTGATCAGGAGGTCAAAGTGGGCGCCCCGTCGGTGACCGTTATTCCTCCGCCCGTCATCCATACCAGTCGGGCGACGGGTGCTGACAGAAACGCAATGGTTGATGTCTTCTGTCCCCCGCGTGAGGATTTCAGTCTGAAACCCGGTTGGGTGTTGAATGCGGCTGACTATCCGATGGCGGGCTGACCGGATCGGAAAAGTCTTTGAAGGAAATGGCGATGAACGAACGAGTTGGCGTTGTTGGGCTTGGCAAGATGGGCGCGGCACTTGCGGCAAGATTGGCTGAACAGGGCTGTTCAGTTTCGGGCTGGACGCGGAGCGGGGTGGACGTGGATTGGGCGGGTGCAAGGGGCATTGGTGCCCCTGCCATATTGGACGATCTGGTTGCGGAGGTCGATATTGTCCTATTGTCGCTGTTTGATGACGGGGCGGTCGCGGCAGTGCTGGACCGGCTGATAACCTGTGATTTGCGTGGCAAGCTGGTTGTCGACACCAGCACGGTTAATCCGGCCACGCTGAAAGGATATGCCGACAGGATCACGGCTGCCGGAGCTGGGGTTCTTGACGCGCCTGTTTCGGGCTGGCCCAAGGTTGTCTCGATGGGACAGGCAGGCGTCTTTATCGGCGGTGAGCCTGTTGATGTGGCCCGCTTCGTGCCGGTAGCCGAACTCTTTGCAAACCGGGTTTTTCACGTCGGCCCGTTGGGCCAGGGGTTGGCGACAAAAATCGTCAATAACATCATGCTGGCCAGCTATTGGCAGTCGCTGCGCGAAGCGCTCGGTGTAGGGCGCAGCCTCGGCCTGCCGGGTGAGTTGATGTTGGACATTCTGATAAGCGGCCCTGCAGCAAATGGTGCTCTTTCCGGGAAGTCCGAGATTATTTTGGGCAAGGAGAGCCCGGCGAGCTTTACAGTCGCCGGCATTGCCAAGGACCTAGGGGTGTTTTGCGAGGTGGCAGCCCAAGGCGGAGTCGCGACGCCAGCCTTGCAGGCTGCGCTTGAAAGCTTCACCCAGTTTCGGGATGCCGGGTATGCAGATCGCGATTTCGCGGCCATGCCGGGTGCAATTCTGAAGGATGGCAATGATGTTCTTTGAACCGTCAAAAGGGCACGGCTTGCCACATAACCCTATCTCTGCCTGCGTTGCGCCACGGCCAATTGGCTGGATTTCGACTGTGAGTGCCGATGGCATCCATAACCTTGCGCCGTTCAGTTACTTTAATCTCGTGCATAATTTTCCGCCCACCGTCATGTTCTCGTGCAATGGGTTGAAGCCGGACGGCACGCCCAAGGACAGTTGGGTCAACGCTGAGAATACGGGTGAATTCGTCTACAATGTCGCCACCTATGATCTGCGCGAGGAGGTCAACCTGTCCTCGACTGCTTGGGGCAGCGAGGTTAGCGAGATCGACGAGGTCGGGCTAGCTTCGGTCCCGTCTAGGCTGGTCCAACCGTTGCGGGTTGCGGCTTCTCCCATTCAGTTTGAGTGCAAGACCATCGAGGTGCTGCATTTGCCAACTGAACGTCCTGAGAACCCCAATACGATCGTGTTTGGCCATGTGGTTGGTGTTCATATTGACGATGCCTGCCTCACCGACGGGATGGTGGACTACAACAAGGTCAGGCACATCAGTCGCCTGGGCTATCTGGATTTCGCCGAAATGGGGCCGCGATTTCAGTTGCCTCGGGTCTACGTCAAGAAAGAACAGGATTGAGATGATCAGGTACGATGCGCTGCGGCGGCTGACCGGCGATCTTTATGATTGGTCATTAAAGAAGATCCCCGAGGACACGAAAGCACGGCTTGCCGAAGCCTATGCCGAGGAAACCGGTGAGAACGCTAAGAAGGTGCTGAACTTCATGATCCGCAGTTCGGAGCTGGCCGAAGAACACGACCGGTTTTTGTGCTCGGATGCGGGTGTGCCGGTCTATTCTGTTAAGATCGGCAGTCAGGCACGGTTCGAAGGGGATGTGAAATCTGCCTTCGTCGATGGTTTTGGCGATCTTGTTGAGCGCATCGATCCGCCGCTTTTGAAATTTGTTCAGAACCCTCTGACAAACGAACGCTCCTATCAGGGCAAGGATATGCCCATCATCAACTGGGATATCGTCGATGGCGCGGATTACATTGACATCACATGTTCACCCAAGGCGCTCGGCTCAGGTCGTTGGGCGGCGCTGGAGATCTTTGTTTATCCTAGACTGGCCGATATTGAGGAGTTCATCCTCAAGACGGTGATTAAGGCCGGCTCGCAGCATTGCCCGCCCGTCATGATTGGCGTCGGTATTGGCGGGTCTTTCGATCAGGCTGCAAAAATCGCAAAGAATGCGACCTTGCGACCGATGGGTACGACAAACCCCGAGCCGATCCTGGCAGATATGGAAAAGCGTTTGCTCAAGGCAATCAACAAGCTGGGTTTCGGTCCAATGGGGCAGGGCGGCGATACGACAGCACTGGGCATCCATATCGATTATTCCGCCGGTCATGGGTTTACGCCAGTGGCAGTGTGCTTCAACTGCTGGATCAACCGGAGAACCCGCGCGCGCCTCTATAACTCAGGCAAAATCGAGCGGATCGAATGACCAATACGCAATCCCAGAGCCACGATTTGACCTTGCCGCTGCAACAGGATTGTCTGGACAGGCTTAGGATCGGTGACCTTGTCTATCTCACAGGGGATATCGTTGTAACCGTTGGTCTGCCGACGCATAAGCGGATGAAGGACTATCTGCAATCGGGGGTTGAGCTGCCGATAGACCTCAAAGACGGTATGTTGTGTCAGGTCGGTGCTTATATCGAAGAGAGTGGATCCGACAAAACATGTCGCTACATCAACCCGTCAACCAGCACGCGATTTGAGCCCCATCTGCCAGCGATCATTCGCGCCAGTGGGGTAAAGGCGATCGGTGGAAAAGGCGGTGTCGGTCCGCAGACGGTAGAGGCAATGCGCGAGATGCGCTGTGTTTATCTGTCATTTGTGGGTGGGGCCAGCGCATTGACGTCAGAGGCGGTCGAAGATGTAATCGACGTGGCGTGGACAGATCTCATCCTGCAATTTCGGCTGACGCGCTTGCGCGTGAAGCAATTGGGCCCCTTGACCGTTGGTGTCGATGTGCGTGGCAATTCTCTCTATTCCGAGTTGCAGGCCCAAGCGGATTCCCGCTTCGAGGCGCTGATGAAAGAGTTGAACGAAACCCGAGCACGTTGACACAGCTCTCAGGTCAGATCGCGGACATTGCTGGCGATCTGTTTGGCCGCATCCTGTAGCGGGCGCAGAAAGTCGCGAACGGCATCCGCGCGCCGGACGGCCGAGCGGAAATAGGTAATACCCAAAGTCCCCAGTACGCGGCCTTCGCCAAGGATCGGAACCGCGATCGTGTTGGAGCTTTCGTTGCCGGCGGCGCGCAGCCGCTCCGCAAATCCCTGCTGCTTGATGAGGGCCAGTCGCCCTTGCAGCCCGGTTTCTGTGTCGCCTGATTGCGGCGTCTCACTCCTGCCGCGTTCGAATATCGATTTCAACAAAATGCGCTGCTCGTCCTCGGGACAGAAAGCCAGATAGGCAAGTCCCAGCCCATGAAGATCCAATGACAGGCGCATATTCACCGTTGCGTGAAACGGTGAAATCGGGCTGTCGGGAATGGTTGAGAACCGAACCACGACATCGCCCTGATCTGGAATGGCGATTGAGACCGGCCAAGTAACCTGCTTTGTCAGGGCAATGGCATAGGCTCGCCCGGCTTCGACAACCAGCGGGTCATTGTGAAACCCGGCACTAAGCGACATGACCTTTGAGGTCAGAACATAGCCCGACTGGCGTTCATCTCTGCTCACATAACCGATGTGTTCCAGCGTCTGGAGCAACCGCACGATTGTCGGCTTTGCGAGTTTGGTGCGGAGATGCAGTTGAGCAACCGTGGAGCTTTTGACGCGGTTCATTTCCTCAAGCACCGCCATCGCCCGCTCGACGGATCTGACCGGAGTATACCGTACCAACAACCTGCTCCCTTATGCGATGTCCGGAACGCTTACCATATTGTTCCACACAGTGGAACATCCCTGCGCAATCGTTGAGAGGTCGCAGGCAAGACCTGACAGTAAATCACAGGTTAACTCAGACGCTCGTCCAGGTTTTCGACCAAGAGTTTTCAATGGGGCAAAGGCCAGGGCGACTGAGTTCTAACCAGAACAAAGGGCGGAAACCGGACCGCGTAACCGACTAGGAAGTGTGAGAAATAGAAATGACCAAAACGCTTAGAATAATGGGTCCGCTTTTGGCGATGTGCCTGGGCGGTGCCGCCGCGGCGGAAGAGACCAAGCTGCCCGATACGTTGTCGTGGACAGCCTATAATGTCGGAAGCTCGGGCTATAGCCAGTCGGTTGCTATCGGCAAGGCGCTCCAGGACGAATACGGCGTTACGCTGCGCGTTGTTCCGGCTAAAAATGACGTCTCTCGCGTTGTGCCAGTGGTGAGCGGTCAGATCGATTTTGCCGCTGCCGGATCTGGCGTGTTCTATGCAGCTGAGGGCGTCCTCGGGTGGGCGAAACCGGAACTGGGGCCACAACCCCTGCAAATGGTGATGAGCGCATCCGGCAACAACTGTCTCGCGCTTGGAACTGCGGCAGACGCGAATATCGTGACTGCGGCAGATCTCAAGGGCAAGCGGTTGCCTTGGGTTGTCGGTTCACCCGCGCTACAGACCAATGTGACGGCCTTTCTCGCATATGGCGGATTGACTTGGGACGATGTCACCAAAGTCGAGGTAAGCGGGTTTGACGCGGCATGGAAAGCAATCCTGAATGATCAGGCCGACGCGATGACTTCATTTACCACAGGCGGCGGCACCGAAGTTGACGCGTCTCCGCGGGGTTTGCGCTGGCTTGAAACTCCACATGATGAAACCGCAAATTGGGCGAGAATGCAGGCCGTGGCCCCTCATATGGCCAAACGGATCGCAACGGCCGGTACCAACATCTCGGATGCTAACCCGTTGCAATGCAGCGGCTTTCCCTATCCAATTCTCGTGACCGCGCCGGATCGCGATGCTGAGCTTGTGATGAACATGGCAAAGGGCATCGACGAGCAGTTCGAGAGATTTGTCGCCGCCGAGCCCTCCGCCAGTGGCTGGGCCAAGGATCGGCAGAATTTCCAATGGGTCTTGCCGTATCATGAAGGAGCGGTTGCGTATTGGAAGTCGGTTGGCCTGTGGTCTGACGAAAATGAAGCGCACAACCGGTATCTTCGGAGCCGGCAGGCTGTGATCGCAAATGCGTGGCAAGACCTGGAAGACAAAAGCGCCGATGACTTCCAGAAGCGCTGGATGGCCGCGCGTGCAGATGCGCTGCGAGCGGCAAATATGCCGACAGTTTGGGATAACTGATCCATGAGTACGAAGATGGACGACCTAGAAGCGTCGGTCAGCCGTTTCCGACCTGTCGGCAATGCCTGGCTCTGGTTGCTGCGGGCAAGCACCTGCGCCGTAGTGTTTCTTTCGATCAATCAGGCCTTCAATCTGCATTTCTTTGTGGGCCATACACTTCTTGCAAATCAGTATATGTATCTGCTTTTGCTTTTGATCATCCCGTCCGTCTTCATCATCTTGCCCATTGGCAAGGCTGCGACCGGCACCAGGGTGCCGTTTTACGATATCGTCCTGGCGGTCCTGACCGGATCTGTGCTGTGCTGGTTTATCGCAAACTCGCTCAACATGATGCAAAATGGCTGGGAGCTCGCGGCACCCGCGCGCGCCACCTATATTTCGATGGCACTCTGGGTCCTGATCTTTGAGGCCTCGCGCCGCGCCGGCGGCACGGCACTCGCCGTTATTGTGGGCGTCGTGTCCCTCTATCCATTGTTTGCCGATGCCATGCCCGGCCCCATTCGCGGGTTTTCCTACCCGCTGGAGACTGCGGCGGGTTACCATGCCATGAGCAACGAGAGCATTGTGGGCATCCCGATGCGGGCGTTCGCAAATCTGGTCATCGGGTTTCTGATCTTTGGTGCAGCGCTACAGCATACCGGGGCCGGCACATTCTTCATTAATCTTGCCTTTGCTCTGCTGGGACATATTCGTGGCGGGCCAGCGAAGGTTGCGATTGTAGCAAGCGGCCTGATGGGCTCGATGAGCGGCTCGGTTGTGACCAATGTCATGACTACCGGTGTGATGACCATCCCTGCGATGCGACGTATCAAGCTAAAGGCACCCTTTGCCGCCGGGGTCGAGGCCTGCGCTTCAACGGGTGGTGTGCTGATGCCGCCAGTTATGGGCGCCACAGCCTTCATCATGGCCAATTTTCTCGAGGTCTCTTACGCCAGTGTTGCAATGGCCGCGATTATCCCGTCGTTCTTATATTTCTTCGGGCTTTTCATCCAGATCGACGCGCGCGCGGCGCGCGAAGGTATCAAGGGGCTTGAGGCCGCGGAATTGCCATCGGTGCGACAGACGCTGAAAGAAGGGTGGTTCTATATCTTTGCCTTCGCTCTCCTTGTTTATCTGCTGCTTTTCCTTCGCCGCGAAATGCTGGCGCCGTTCTATGCAACTCCAGTGCTGCTGATCATCAATCAGCTGTTCTCAAAGAACACGCGCTGGGGACGTGACGAGCTGCTTGCCTTTGTTGACACGCTGACGAAGCTTTTTGCCGAACTCGTTAGCGTATTGGCGGGGATTGGTTTGATTGTGGGTGCCCTCTCGATGACCGGGCTTGCCGGAACGTTGGTGAATGACCTGCTGTCGATCGCTGGCGGCTCGCCTATGGTGCTTTTGATCATCGGGGCGATGACCAGCTTTGTGCTTGGTATCGGTATGACGGTGACGGCGGCCTACATCTTTCTCGCGATTATTCTTGCTCCCGCACTGGTTGCGACCGGAATGAATGCAATGGCCGTCCATATGTTCATTTTTTACTGGGGTATGCTGTCGTTCATCACGCCGCCTGTTGCGCTGGGGGCGTTTGCCGCCGCCTCGGTCGCAAAGGCACCGCCAATGGCCACGGGAGTTGAGGCGATGAGACTTGGCAGCGTCATCTACTTCATCCCCTTCTTCTTCGTGCTGGATCCGGCGTTAATTCTGGTCGGCAGCCCGGGTGAAATCGTGATCGCACTTAGCATCGCGGTCTTGGGTGTGATGTGCTTTGCCAGCGGTATGCAGGGCTATCTGGCGGGTGTTGGTCGTCTGAAGCTACACGACCGGCTGCTGCTCATTGCGGGTGCGATCATCATGCCGCTCCCCGGGCACACGGTCATCCCGCTTGAAAAGCATGAAATCCTGGGTTTGGCGGGGCTTGTGATCATCCCGGTGGTGGCCTCTGCCTTTCTGCGGGAGCGGCGGCTTGGCAAGATCGAGCTAAGCCATGATTGATGCTTTCCCAAAACTGGCCGCCGGACCGGAAACCATTCTGATCCCGGGGCCGTCGATCCTTCCCGATGCCGTGCGCACGGCGATCCAGCGCCCCTCCATCGACATCTATTCCGGGCCGCTTCTCGACGTGACGGCCCGGTGCGAGGCAGGCTTGCAGAAAGCATTCGGCACATCGCAGCGGGTCTTTCTCTATGCGGCCAACGGTCATGGCGTCTGGGATGCGGCGCTTTGCAATACGTTGTCGCGCGGAGATCGAATTCTGGTCTTGGAATCCGGCCGGTTCGCGCTTGGCTGGGGAGACATGGCAGAGGCGATGGGATTACAGATCGAGATCCTGCCGGGCGACTGGCACCGACCCATCGACACCGACGCGCTGATACGGCGATTGACAGAAGACAGCGCGAACGAGATTGCCGCCATCCTCTGTGTTCAGGTCGATACCGCCTCAGGCGTCTGCAACAAGATCGGTGCCATCCGGCAGGCCATAGACGTCACTGGTCATTCTGCTCTGCTGATGGTGGATGCCATCGCGTCGCTGGGCACCATGCCATTTGCTTTCGACGAATGGCAACTGGATGTTGCGGTATCAGCGTCACAGAAAGGTCTGATGTGTCCAGCGGGACTGGGTTTCGTGGTGGCAGGACCGCGTGCATTGGCGGCCCATGCCTCAGCGGGTCTGCGGTCCCGCTACTGGGATTGGACCGCGCGAATGACGGGTGATCACTACTCTAAATACTGTGGCACGCCGCCCGAACAGCTCTTGTTCGGGCTCGCGGCAGCACTAGACATGATGGAGCGGGAGGGGCTCGGCGCGGTCTTTGCACGTCACGCAGCGCTTAGAGATGCGACAGTGGCCGCAATTGGCCAATGGGCGGCGGCGGGCGCGATGGTGAATATTATGGACCCGTCTGCTCGCGCGCCATCGGTATCGGTGCTGAACTTTGCCGACACACACGCGCATAGGATCATCGCTTTCTGCAAGCAACATTGCGGTGTTACGCTGGGCCGGGGCCTGGGCGACTGGGCCAACAAGTCGATACGGATCGGGCATATGGGGCACATCAATGCACCGACCATTCTGGGGGCGATATCAAGCATTGATTTGGCTCTGAAGGTGCTCGGCATACAGGCCGATGCAGGCGGAGCAGGGGCGGCGATAGAGGCCTTGGCCAATCTGGAAGAATCCCGCCCATGACCGACCAAGCACCCTGCATAATCTGTGTGGCAATTACCGGGTCACTGCCCCGCAAGTCGGACAATCCGGCGGTTCCAATTTCAGTTGATGAACAGATCGAAAGCACCCAGGCCGCGTTTGAGGCCGGTGCCGCGATTGCGCATTGTCATGTTCGGAACCAGGACGAAACACCCAGTTCGGATCCTGAGAAATTCGCGCGCCTGATGGAAGGAATCCGCAAGCACTGTGATGGCATGATCGTCCAGCTGTCCACAGGTGGCCGGTCCGGGTCTGGCCGGACGCGGGGCGGTATGCTGTCACTGCGGCCCGATATGGCGTCGCTTTCGGTCGGATCAAACAACTTCCCAACACGGGTCTACGAAAACCCGCCCGAGCTGGTTGATTGGCTGGCAAGCGAGATGGCGGCCTACGGTGTGATGCCGGAGATTGAAGCCTTTGATCTTAGCCATATCGTAAATGCGTGCACGATGGCGCAAGAGGGTAAGTTGCATGACCCGCCTTATGTGCAGTTTGTCATGGGGGTGCGCAATGCGATGCCCGCAGACAGAGCCATATTTGATATCTACCGGGCAACGCTGCAACGGCTGTCGCCGACATCGCCGTGGTGCGCTGCCGGCATTGGCGCTGCCCAGTTGGTTGTCAATGAATGGGCAATCTCGACAGGTGGACACACGCGAACGGGTCTTGAGGATAATGTCAGGCTCGACCGCAATACGCTGGCGCCGTCGAACGCTGCACTCGTGGAGCGTGTGACAGCGCTCTGCGAAAAATACGAGCGTCCTGTCGCGACCACAGATGAGGCACGCCGCATTCTGGGATTGCGGGCGTCGACGCCAGGGCCGCAGGTCAAGGAGACTGTGTGCTCAGGGGAACGGCTGGAAGTCGGCGGGTGACGCATGGCCAAGCTTGAGACCCGCATTGGAGATCTTTGCCTGAAGAACCCGGTGATCGCGGCGCCGGGAGAACATCTGATTGATATCGAGGGGGTCCGTGCTGCGATTGAAGCCGGCGCGGGTGCGGTGGTCGGCAAATCTATCAACGAGTCGCAAGCCGCCAGGCACCAGTTGCAGCAGGCTGAATACACTTTGCTGGATCGAGACTGGAACAAGGTGGATTGGTCCGAGGATGCTCCGCGCGGACTGACGGTGTTTACCCGATCTGGGCTACCGTCACTGACCTTTGACGCTTGGCTCTTGCAAGCTGTGAGTATGGACCGTCTGGCAGGTCAACACGACTGTCTGTTCGTACCGTCACTGGTCCTGGCCCAGCCAGCCGCAGCCCTGGACATGGCGCGCGCGATCCAGGCCGCCGGGCTGAAGCTGCTGGAACTGAACATCGGTACGCCCTACGCCAGCCAGGCGGCGCGCTGTGCTGTCAGCACGGAGCTGGTCCCCGAACGGGTGGCAGGGCTCACCGGAATGATGGTTGAAGCATTAGATATTCCGGTCTGGATCAAGATCTCAGGTCAAAGCGAACGCGTAGGCGACCTCGCTGAAGCAGCGTTTTCCGCAGGCGCCCAAAGCGTGGTTATGGCAGGCCGGTCGCTTGGGTTGGTGCCTGATCTTGAAACACAAAAACCTGTGCTGGACACAAGCTGCGGTATCGGGGGGTATTGGAACCTGCCGATCACTTGCCATTGGTTGGCAACAAGCCGACGACGTCTTGGTCCGGGCTGCCCATTGATTGGCACCAACGGCGCGACAAATGGTCGGGACGTTGCCCGGATGATGCTGGCTGGTAGCAGTGCCGTAGGGATATCCTCCGAGGTGATGCTGCGCGGCTGGAGGGTGATCACGGACGCGGTGGATGAACTGGAAGCCTATTGTGACAAAATGGGCATGTCTGCCGCCGATCTCATCGGTCGCGCCGCCGACGCACGGCGGACCTATACAGAACTGCCCACCGTCGGGGATCATTGGCGCGATTTTATCCCATCAACAGCGGATGCAGCGCCCGAGGGCTGAGGAATTGCGCCCACAAGATGATTGATAATGGTAGTTATGTTAAAAATAGGATTGATTGAGTTGACAAGACAGGTCTGGTTTCATGCACGTAAGGCCGCCGCTAGATCCTGAACGCCTTGGTCAAGTGTGTCTTCTGAGAACCCTGCAAAGCCCATGACCAGCCCTTGCATGTTGGGCGTCTGTGCAAAAAATGACGACAGCGGTCTGACGGAAACCCCGGCCAAATCGGCGCGCTTTGCAGCCTCGACATCGCTCATGCGGCTCTCGAGCGAAGATGTGAGCCTTGCCACCAAGTGCATTCCGGCAGGTACCGGATCCACGGTCAGTAGATCGCCTGCATGGACGCAGATCGCCCGCAGCAGCGCCGCATGTCGTTTTGCGTAGAGGCGTCGCATCCGCCGGATATGGGTGGCAAAATCGCCGCTCTGCATGAAACGGGCCAGCACGGGTTGCAGCACGAGTGACGCCTGCGGGTCGGTCTGTTCCAGCACGGCTCTGACCTGCGACAAAAGTGGTTTTGGAAAAACCACAAACCCTAGCCTTAGTGCAGAAAAGACCACCTTGGAGAAGCTGCCGACGTAGATCACCCGATCCTGATTGTTGAGGCTCATCATCGCCGGGAGCGGTCGACCCTGAAATCGATACTCACTGTCAAAGTCGTCCTCGATCACATAGGCCTGTCTCGCGACGGCCCATTCGATCAGTTCCAGTCGGCGGGAAAGCGGCAATGTCACGCCCAGCGGGTACTGACGCGACGGTGTCACAATCGCCGCTTTTGCCCTCGGTGTGGCTTTCAGTGCGCTCTTGATGTCGAAGCCCGACTGATCAACCAGCGACGGCACTGGGATTAGCCGGTTGTGATGCAAGGCGCGATTGAGGATCATATACCCGGGATCTTCGGTCAGGACCTCATCGCCTTCCCTCAACACGGCAGCCGCGATCAGGCCAATCGCTTCGACGACACCGGAGGTGATGAAGATCTGCTCTGGCGTGCAGGGCAAGCCACGCCATTCTCGCAAATGATCGGCAATCGCGCTGCGCAGCGGCGGCCAACCAAAAGGATCGACGCGCGCCAGCAACGCGGCTTCGGGCATACGCCAGGTTTTGTCGTGGTGGCGGCTCCATTGGCGGTATGGAAACAGTGCGATCTCAGATGCGGAGATATCAAAGGTTCGTAACTGTGCGGGCATGTCGGGAGTAGCGTCCGGCATGGCTGCGTCTGTATCCTGCGGGCCTGGTGCTCCTGCCAATCCCGGCAGCTGTTCGGGCAATTCTGCTTCGACGTAGACACCGGATCTGGCGCGCCCTTCCAGATAGCCCTCGCTGATCAACTGATCGATCACGGCGGAGACCGTCACCCGTGACACCGAGAGTTCATCAGCCAATGTCCGGCTTGACGGGAGCTTTGACCCTGGCGAAAGCACATGCTCGAGAATCAGGCGTCTCAATTGAGACAGCAGCTGTGCCTGCAACGTTTCTGGTCCGTCGCGATCCAGTGAAAGGGAGAGCAGTGCCGCTCCTGATCTGGCCTTAGTCATAGCACAACTATTGATAAGTTCGATCAGACCAGTCAAGGCGAAAACTGTCTTTGTGGCCGCTGCCCCCCGAACGGTAGGTCCCACCCACCCTGATCCGGATGGGCGAGAGGAATGCTGCGTTATTCATTCGGACGAACGCGTGCAGCCGTTTTGTTCGCAAAGGCTTCAAGCCGTGCCCGTGCCGCGGGCTGCGTGTTCACAACACCGGCGACCACCGCTTCGGCATAGGCGGCATCCATACCGGACATATTGTTGAGATGGCTGATTGCGGAACAGATCGCGTAGTTGGTCAACGGCAGGTTTTCCGCCGCGCGATCGGCAAGTTCCAATGCCTTGTCAAAGCTGGATCCTTCAGTGATGTATTGCGCCAGCCCAAGGTCAACGGCTTCCTGCCCCTGATAAACACGTCCCATCAGGATCATGTCGATCATCCGTGATTTGCCAATCAAATCAGAGACACGGATGGTCGCGCCGCCACCGGTGAAAATGCCACGCTGGCCCTCTGGCAGCGCGAAATATGTGCTTTGGTCTATCACCCGGATATGGGCTGCGCTGGCCAGCTCAAGACCGCCGCCAACAACCGCGCCCTGCAGGGCTGCGATGACGGGAACCCCGCCATATTCCATCTTGTTGAATGCTTCGTGCCAGCGCAGGCAGACATGCATGAATTCGTCCGGGCTGCGATCCTCTTTCCAATGTTCGACGAGGTCCAGACCTGCACAGAAATGGTCCCCCGCCCCGGCCAGCACCACTGCCTTTACACCGTTGCGATGTGCACCGCTAAAGAACTGAACCAGCTCTTCAATGGTTGCGGTGTCCAGCGCGTTTCGTTTCGAGGGGCGGTTGAGTTTTACGACACAGACACCGTTGTCGCGCACGTCGATGGCGAGGTTCTGATAGGAGCTGAAGCTGTCTTTTGCCAACATGGGGGGATCCTTTTCGGATTAAATGGGTGCCCTTGGGAGGGTAGGCTGCGGAAGGTCAGAGTCGGCTTGTCTCGTCGAGGAGACTCGATGCACCGTTGATGATCCGGGCCCGGTCGCTTTCGCATTCGACCAGGACATGCCGGGCGAAGATCTGGGCGGTGGTGATTTTTTGTGCCATGAATTCAGGCTCGCTGCCCTGTTCCAACTCAATCTCGGCAGCACGCGCCGCGCGTGCCAATTGCCATCCGGCCGCAAGCGTCCCGGTTAGATTGAGGAAAGGGACGCTGCCGGCAAAGACGGACCTGAGATCATCGCTGCCAATGTCCAGCAGCCAGTCCAGGCTGGCGTCAAACGCTTCCCGCGCATCGCCAAGACATTTCGCGATGTCCTGCGCTTTCGGGCTCCCAGTTTTCAGGGCGCTTTCGGTCTCTGCAATCATGGCCGAGAACCGGCGCGCTGTCTGTCCGCCGTCTCGCAGCACCTTGCGTCCCAATAGGTCATTCGCCTGAATTGCCGTGGTTCCTTCGTAAATCGGCAAGATCCTGGCATCCCGGTAGAATTGTGCGACGCCGGTCTCTTCGATGAAGCCCATTCCGCCATGGACCTGCACGCCGAGGGAGGCCACTTCGACCGCTCGCTCGGTGCAGAAGGCTTTGACCAGAGGGACGAAGAATTCGGCGATCGGCGTTGCCTCTGCGCGCGTGCTGTTGGTCCCGTTCCGAGACAGGTCCAACCAGCCAGCCGCTGCCATGCTGAGCGACCGGCCACCTTCGACCAGAGCCCGCATCCGCAGCACCAGCCGGCGCACATCGGGATGGCCGATGATGGTCGGAACCTGTTCAGGGTCCAGCCCGATGCCTTGTCCCTGAACCCGCTCCTGGGCGTAGGCAAGCGCTTGCTGATAGGCGCGGTCGGACAAGGCGACCCCCTGAACGCCGACGGCAAAGCGCGCGGCATTCATCATGGTGAACATATATTCCAACCCGCGGTTTTCTGCCCCGATCAGATATCCGGTGGCACCTGCATATTCCAGAACCGCTGTCGGACTTGCCCGCACCCCCAGCTTGTGTTCGATGCTCACACAGTTGACACGGTTGCGGTCGCCGGGGTGGCCATTCTCATCAACGAGGTATTTCGGCACCAGAAACAGGCTCAGCCCCCTGTGTCCCTCCGGGGCGTCGGGAGTGCGCGCGAGAACCAGATGGATAATGTTCTCGGAGAGATCATGTTCGCCATAGGTGATGAAAATCTTGGTGCCACTGATGCTGTAGCTGCCGTCCTCGCGCGGCTCAGCTTTGCAACGCACGCGACCAAGATCACTGCCGGCCTGAGGCTCGGTCAGGTTCATTGTCCCGCTCCACTTGCCGGACACCAGCGGCCGGAGATAAATTTCCTTCTGTTCATCCGTGCCGGAGAGCTCCAGCGCGTCGATGGCACCATCGGTCAGAAGTGGGCACAGGCCAAAGCTCATGTCCGACGCATTCAGGATCTCCGCCGCGGCAGCTCCGACGGCCCGCGGCAAGCCCATTCCGCCATGGCCCGCAGGGTGTGCCAGGCTTTGCCACCCCATGTCGACAAACTGCGCGTAGGCTTTTTCATAGGCTCTTGGGAGAACCACTTTGTTCCCCTCAAGTCGCGCGCCCGCCGTGTCGGCCTCATGTGACAGCGGCGCGATGAGATCCCCGCAGAACCTGCCAAATTCTTCCAATGCAGCCTGAGCGTCAGCGCGTTCAATTTCGCTGTACTTGTCCAAGGACACGATCTGCGGCCATTGGGAAAGATGTTCGAGATTGAACATCAGGTCACGGATTGGAGCTTGATAAGTCATTGGCGCCTCGCTGCTGTGCTACCTGCTGTCGCGTATCTACGGTACGGCCAGTTTGCTGCCCATTCCAGAATTTGACAAACGACTTTCCGAAAGTGACAAAACAACCTAATCTGACGCAGTGATGACACACTCCGATCCAGACACGCTGGCGACCGTATCTCTGCCATTCATTGAAGACTGGCTTCTGGCTTTGCAGACCTGCTGTAACGGAGATCAGATGAGCGCTATTCTGCAACGCTGCGGTCTTGCCCCGCTGGTCAAGCCGGAGACTGTCAAACACATGGGCGCGCAGCGGGTAACCCTTGACCAGATCGTGCAGCTCTATCAGGTTGCCGCCGTTGAAACTGGTGATGAAATGACCGGTTTGTGGGACCGCACTGTCCGGCCTCGCGCGCTGCAACACCTGTTGACCACGGTGCGTGCAGCTGGAACCCTCCCGGCGGCCCTATATCGGTTCTCCACATTCTGGAATTTGATACTTGATGACTATCAAGTTGATTTAAAATCTGAAAATACAGATCTCATTCTCAAGATCGTCCCCCGCGGATCGCCTGAGATCCAACGGTTCGGGCATATGCTTATGCTTAAGCTGGCGCACGGTCTGCTCTCTTGGCTGGCGGGCTACGAAGTGCCGGTGAAGGCCGTGCAATTTGCCTTCGATCGCCCCGAATTCGCGCAGGATTATGGTGTCGTCTTTCCAGCCGCCGTAACATTTTCTCAAGGCTGCTCGGCCATCTCATTCGACGCCCAGCAGCTGGGCGCACCTCAGCCCCGCACTGCTGCGGAGTTGGCGGAATTCCTGGACCGCGCTCCGCGTGACTGGATCTTCACCGGCTTTCGGGAGCACCGGCTTTCGCTTCAGATCCGAGAATTCCTCTACCAATCCAACTGGGAAAACTGCCGACTGAGCGATGCTGCGGCAATGCTAAATGTGACACCTCGAACATTGATGCGGCGATTAGATGCTGAGGGAGCGTCCTTCCAGTCCATCAAGGATGCACTGCGCCGCGATATCGCGATCCGCGATTTGCGAGCCGGGCAGAAGTCGATTGAAGAGATATCGCAGGATCTTGGATTTTCCTCTGCGGCAAACTTTCATCGTGCTTTCCGGCGCTGGACAGGCGGCACAACCAGCTCCTATCGAGCCCTTGATACATAGGCACCGGGCTGCTCGGTTTCAGGATACAGGCGCGACGCATAATCGAGGATCGACCCGAGGGCGGTGAGGCCGTTCATGATTGGTGGCGTTCGGATTTTTCAGGGCAGTACGAATGAATTCGTGCTATCCAAAGACAAATATCAACGGGCCTTCTATGACGCATTCAGACCTCGGGACAGGATCGGACAAAGTTCTGGAGCGCCAGTTGGGTGTGCAGCAGTTTGGTGAAACCATTCTGCTAGACTGCGTAGTGATCCCCGCAGGCAACAGCCATGCCGCCAGGCTGTTCTTCAAATCAGGGACCCATTGCAACGATGTTTTGGCTTCCGACGAAAACACCACGCTAAGACATCGCCCGGATTGCGTTCAGTCCCTCGATCTCGGATTGAATAGCCCGATGGGCCCGGTCGTTATCGCCGTCAACGGTCAAGAATGCCGTGTTGAGGCCCAAGCTGCTGAGACGGACCTTTTTTCCGGGCTGAACGTGATTATAGCGACGCGCAATGGTGAAAGTGCCGAAACTTCTTTTGACTGGCTGACCTACCATGTGTCTCAGCATGGGATGCAGGCAGCCGTCATCCTAGATCAAGCGCCACCTGATGAAAGTCGGCAGTTTATTGCGGCTTTGCAAGGGTTTGCTAAAGAGATTGAGGGGCTCGTGCGCGTGGTCGTGGTTCATTCTGCCTGCCCGCTTGGCAAAAAAGGCCTGCCAGCTGAAGCTCATCCACTGAATGTGTTGGGTGCACCGAAACGCAGGCAGACGGCGCCGCCGGATGACCCCTGGAGGGCGCCGCTCGGTGAGTTCGTGATCTATGAGATCATTCGGGCGCGTTTTTTGGCCAGCGCCCGTGCAGTGGCCAATCTTGATTTATGCGACCTGCTGGCCTGTAACAAAGGTCCAACGATTTTTGATCGCGCGGTTCAGGTCCCTGGTAGCTACACGTGCCTGCATGGGGTGCAGAGCTATCCTTGGCGGGTGCGACGCGGCAGAAACGCCTCATTTTCCGATCATATCTGTACGCGGTTTGATAGCGACATACGCCACCTGCGTTGGTGCGTCGCCCCGCAAGACTGCCGCGCTGACAGCATTTGGCATCAGTCACAGATCGTAGGGGCGACGCCCGACACGGATCGCATCGCCAAGTTCTCCCGCAGTATGCTCCTGCGCCATCCAACTGAGAAGCTATCGCAAATTGTCCCAAAGGCTGGCCTCGTTGAGGTGCCGGAACTCCTAGATGTGTCGTTGCAGCATTTCGGCGCAGATCCGGTTCGTATGCCCAAGGCAAAGCTTTTGCCCACTGGCGGCAGTGGAACGCGGACGGTTGTGATCACAACGATGAAGAATGAAGGGCCTTTCGTGCTGGAGTGGCTGGCCTACCACCGTGCCATCGGCGTCGATGAGGTCCTTGTTTATACAAATGACTGCAGCGATGGCACCGACAGTCTTTTGCGGGTTTTACAGGACAAGGGCTACGTCCAGCACAGGGATAACCCATATCGCGGAACCGACCTGAAGCCGCAGCACGCCGCGTTTCAAGCGGCGGAAGAAGAACCTGTCGTTCGCACCGCGGATTGGCTTGTCTGTATGGATGTGGATGAATTCATCAATATCAGATGCGGAAATGGGCGGCTCAGCGACCTATATGCTGCGATCGGTGACGCGAATATGATCGCTATGACCTGGCGCTTGTTCGGAAACAATGATGTGTCCAGGTTCTCCGGCGCGTTAGTCACACGAGAGTTTACGCGCTGCGCCCATGAAGTCACGCGCAGGCCGCATCAGGCTTGGGGCTTTAAAACGCTGTTTCGAAATAACGGTGTCTTCAAACGTCTCGGCGTTCACCGGCCAAAGGGGCTGCAATCACAGCACTGGCAGGACATTCGATGGGTCAACGGATCGGGTCGCCCGATGCCACGGGACATATTTCGCAATGGCTGGCGCTCGACCATCGCGACCTATGGATACGACCTGGTCCAGCTCAACCATTACGCGGTGCGCAGTGCAGAGAGTTTTCTGGTCAAACGCGACCGTGGTCGGGTGAATCACGTCGAGCGCGATCAGGGATTGTCCTACTGGTTCAGAATGAACAACAACGCCGAAGATGATCGCTCGATCCAGCGCATGATGCCTGCGCTTGAGGAGGAACTGGCCCGATTGCTGACAGATCCAGACATTGCCGCTGCACATGAGGGCTGCTGCCGAAGGCATCGCGAGAGGATCAGCGAACTCAAGGCGCGCGAGGACATGCTTGCGCTGTTTCAGGACATCACAGGTGAAAAGTTGCGAAAACTCTCGAGGATGCACGCCCATTTCTGCACCAACGTGTTTCTGGGCGGCCCCGAGGCTATACCTGACGAGGTTGCCGAACGCCCCTTAGGGAGCGACTTTTTTTTCAGCGTGAAGCGGGGCGAGACCAACCATTAAGGACAGGAGCGATCCGGGATTTGCGTATGGCTGTCCCGGTGTCTGGTGTTTTAAGTCTTGCGGTTTGTTATATTATAAAATAATAACCTGGAGCAACAAAGGGGGCCATCATGCGAAAACGCGCAACGACACGCCAATCAGATGTCCTGACCGTGTTGAAGGCCTGCGACAGGCCGATGACGGCCTATCAAATTCTTGAACAGCTCCAGCTGAGCGAGCCAAGTATAGCGCCGCCGACAGTCTATCGTACGCTGTCGGCTCTGACCGATCAGGGGCGTGCGCATCGCCTTGAGTCAATCAACGCCTTTGTCCCCTGTCGCTGCGACCATGCTGAAAGCGTGCCTGTTCTGGCCATCTGCGAAGACTGCGGATCGGTAGAGGAACACGACGGCAGTGACTTGCTTCCGAAGCTTACAGAACTGACCGATAGAAATGCCTTTAAAGCCCTGCGCCATATCGTCGAAATCCACGGCCTATGTGGCACCTGTGCTGCCTGATCATTTTCCACATTGGACATTGTTATGAAACGAACTCTCTCTCTTCTCGCAATCGTTACTGCCTTGCCTGCATTGGCCGAGGGCACCCGTCAACTTGGCGCGCATGAACACGGCGTTGGCACGCTGAACATTGCGATCGACGGGAGCACGGTATTGATGGAGTTCCAGGCGCCCGGTGCTGACCTGGTCGGGTTTGAACATGCCGCAAAGAGTGCCGCGGATCGTTCAGCAGTTGATGCTGCAATCGCCCGGCTCAGTGATCCGTTGGCCCTGTTTGTTATGCCGGACGCCGCTCGGTGCAGCGTTGGCGAGGCGAGCGCAAAGCTGGAGACTGCCAGTGACCACGGTCAAGATGTGCATGAGGATCATGCCGAAGATGCCGGGCATGATAACAACCAACACGGTCATAACGACCACGAAGGCCACGCGGACGACAAGCATGATGACCATGAGCAAGAAGGCCATGCTGAGCATCACACCGAAGAAGCAGATCACGCCGAGTTTCATGCAAATTACATGCTAAACTGCGCCGAACCTGCATCCCTGACGAATATCAGCTTCGCTTACTTCGACGCCTTTCCCAGCGCGCAGAAGGTTCAGGTGCAACTGGCCGATGCATCCGGCGCGCACGCATATCAGGTCGAACGTGGCACCCCGATCCTGACGCTGGAGCGTTGAACGTAGGTGACGGATGCAACGCTCGAAATCACTGGACTGGCCTATCGTTGGCGCGGACGAACCGGGTTCTCGCTGAGTGTCCCGCAATTCTCTCTTGCAGCGGGTGAAACAGTCCTGCTTCTGGGCGAAAGCGGGTCGGGAAAATCAACGCTGCTGTCATTGATCTGCGGTACAATCCTGCCGGATCGCGGCGAGATTGCTGTTGCCGACAGAGATATTTCCCGATTGAGCGGAGGCGCGAGAGATACCTTCAGGGCGGAGCATATCGGCGTTATCTTCCAGCAGTTCAACTTGCTCCCATTTGGATCCGTGATCGACAATATCCTGCTGCCCCTCCGCTTTGCGCCCTCACGCCGAAGGCGGGTCAGCCAGCCCGCCGCGGAGGCAGCACGCTTGTGTTCTGCCCTGGGTCTGCCGGAGCATCTTATCAACGCAAAGGCCAGGACGCTCAGCGTCGGTCAGCAACAACGCGTCGCGGTGGCCCGTGCCTTGATTGGCCAGCCCCCCCTTATCATCGCGGATGAGCCGACCTCTGCCCTCGATAGCAACGCCCAGAACGCCTTTCTCGATGTGCTGTTCACACAGACTGCGTCTACGGGCTCTTCACTATTGATGGTGAGTCATGATCCCCGTCTGGGCAAAAGGTTCGACCGGGTCATCACCCTTGAGGACATCGCCGAAGTTCAGAAAGGGGTATCATGATTTTGCGGCTGGCGATTGCGTCGCTGTTTGCGCGTGCGCTGACGGTGGGCATGACAATCCTTGCTATCGCTTTGTCGGTCGCCCTTTTTCTTGGCGTCGAAAAGGTGCGAACCGGGGCCAAGGCGAGCTTTGCCGACACGATTTCCGGGACCGATCTGATTGTCGGCGCCCGCTCGGGATCTGTGCAGTTGTTGCTCTACTCAGTATTTCGTATCGGGAATGCGACAAACAACGTCAGCTGGCAAAGCTATCAGGACATCGCGGGCCGGTCTGATGTGGACTGGATTGTGCCGATCTCCCTTGGCGACAGCCACCGGCAGTTCCGTGTGATGGGCACCACCCAAGAGTTTTTTGAGCATTATAGATATCGGCAAGGCAGGTCGTTGACGCTGGCAAATGGCGCCGTCATGGATGATCTTTTTGATGCGGTGGTTGGGGCCGACGTCGCGTCCGCATTGGGTTACAAGGTCGGCGACCCGATCATCGTGGCGCATGGCCTTGCGTCTTTCACCGAACACAAAGATCAGCCATTCCGGGTCTCTGGAATTCTGGGAAAGACCGGTACGCCGGTTGACCGTACCGTCATCATAAGCATGGAGGCGATAGAAGCCATCCATGTCGACTGGCAGAGTGGCGCACAGATCCCCGGTCAGGCGACGCCGGTGGATGTCATCCGTCAGATGGACCTGACACCGAAAGCGATAACGGCGGCCCTCGTCGGTGTCAAAAGCCCGCTCCAGACATTTTCTCTGCAACGTTCCATCAACGAATATCGCGAAGAGCCGTTGCTGGCGATCCTGCCGGGTGTGGCCTTGCAAGAGCTATGGGGTATTGTTGGCATAGCCGAAACCGCGCTTGTTGCAGTCTCGGCTATGGTGGTTGTGACCGCGCTGATCGGAATGATGGCCACGATCTTTTCCAGTCTGAATGAACGGCGCCGCGAAATGGCGATCTTTCGCGCGATGGGTGCAGGTCCGCTAACAATACTTAGCCTGCTGGTGTTGGAGGCGATGATGATGGCCACTCTCGGGGCAACACTTGGATTGGGGTTGGTATATGTAGGGTTGATCATCTCCCAACCCCTTCTCGACAGCGCGCTTGGCTTGTGGTTGCCGATTGATGCGCCAACACTGCGCGAGTTTTGGGTCATTCTGAGCGTTATCTGTGCCGGCATGGTTGTCAGCCTCATACCTGCGATGAGAGCCTACAGAATGTCCGTTGCCGATGGTATGATGGTAAGGACGTAGTGAACTAAGCGAGGTGGACCAAATGATGAACCGCAGAACGGCGTTGATGCTCTTGTCTGGGTCGGTGGTTGCTCCAACGGTGGCCTCTGCAGCGACGCCGCGCGAGATCATGTGGGATGACCTGATCCCGCCGGGAGTTCCCTATTCGGAGATCACCGGCGAAGGCGATATGGACGTTGAGAATGACACCTGGCGGCCGATCTACGACGCAAATGCGACGAAGCTGAACGAAGAGCTGAACGGTGTGTATATCAAGATGCCAGGTTTCATCATCCCCTTCGACGTCGGAGCAAAGGGCGTGACGGAGTTCATGCTGGTGCCCTATGTCGGCGCCTGCATCCATACGCCCCCGCCCCCGGCAAACCAGCTTGTGATGGTCACCGCGACAGAACCATGGCCGGGGGATCAGCTCTGGGATCCGGTTTGGGTTACGGGAACACTGCGGACGCAACTGCAATCTACCGCGCTTGGCCAAACGGGCTATTCCATAGCCGCCGACAAGATGGAGGTCTACGTCTGGTGATGAAGCAGCTCGACGTTTTTCGAAAGCTCCAAGCGAGGCAAGAATACCCCGCTTGAAGCCCAATCGGTCGCAGTTACTTTTTAACAAACTGTCGCGTGTGATCGCGCGGCAGTCTTGCAATTGAGCGGTGAGGCGAAGACCAGGAAACCGGCCGGCGCCGTGAGCTAGAGCTCCTGACTATGTTGATGCAATCTGCTCCGCGAACTTTATCAGCCGGTTCCGCTGAAATTCGACGAAATCGGCTGCGGGCTGGTTGGCCTCGGCAACGCCGCGGAAGGGGTCTTCGACATCGCTCTTGATGCCTGCCATGGTGGCGATCACTTCGTGCGCACAGAAGGGAACCACCGCCTCCGCGTAGCCGCCTTCATGTACCGCAACCAGTCTGCCACCGCACAGGTCACGCGCGGCCTTCATCACCGCGCGGGTGAGATAGGCGAATGTGCCGCTGTGGGCCGTCATTCGGCTGAGCGGATCGAAGTTATTGGCATCCAGCCCGCAGGCGATGATGATCAGATCCGGTTTGAATTCGTAAAGCGCGGGCAACACCAGCAGCTCCATCGCATCGGCGTAAGACTGGTGGCCTGCGCCCGGCAGCAGCTCCACGTTCAAGTTGCAGTCGGCTCCTGCTCCCGCGCCGCGCTCCTCCCCCAAGCCGGAGCCAGGTGGGAAGCAGCTTTGCTGGTGAATCGAAATCGTCAGAACATCACCGCGCTCATAAAATATGTCCTGCGTGCCGTTGCCGTGATGCACATCCCAATCCAGCACTGCCACCCGGCCCAGCCCCTTTTCAGCCTTCGCAGCCTCGATGGCGATCGGGATATTGGCCAGCAGGCAGAAGCCCATGGAGCCGTCGCGCCCGGCATGGTGGCCCGGCGGGCGCGACAGGGCATAGGCGTTCTGATAGGTCCCGTCCAGCACATCGAAAACCGCCTGTCGCGCCAGCCCGGCCGACAGCGCGGCAATTTCGTAGCTGCCAGCTCCGAAAGGTGAGAACAGACCAGCGTTTCCGCCGCCCGCATCGCTGAGCGCCTTGAAACGCTCAATGTAGTCACTGCTGTGGACTCGCGCCATTTCGCATTCGGTGACGGGCCGGGCGGACTGCACGCCCAGTTGGGCGGTCAGTCCGGACACATCCATCAGCGACTTCAGCCGCCGCTTGGATTCTGGCGATTCCGCGTGACCGGCGCCAGCGGGCGGCTGCACCCAGCCCCCGACCGGCATGATCAGCGCGTGTTCGCCAGTGGTGTGCCACAGGCAATGCTCGTCAAAGTAAAATCCTGTACCCGGCATTGTCGTCTCTCCTCGATGTGCAGGTTTCAGAAGCGCAGCGTTGCGTTCAGCAGCGCGGTGAACTGGTCGTTGCGGCCGCCGCCAAACAGTGTGCCGCCGCCGTCATAGGTGTCGTAGCGAAGCTCTGGCCGGATCCGCAGCGCGGGGGTTGCCTGCCACTCCAGCCCCGCCGTCACCGCATAGACATTGCCGCCGGTGGCGCCGTTCGCGGCCCACAGGATGTTGGCGGCGTTGTCGTCGCGAAACCATTCGGCACGCCCGTTCAGGTGCAGATTGTCCGCAAGCTGGTAACGGGCCTGGGCATTGAGGCCGTACCATTCGCTTTTCTGGGTGATCGCGCCGGGGGCCGGAATATCGCCGCCCTCCTGAAAGCCGTAGCTGGCCTCAAAAGCCAGGGACAGATCAGGGTTCACCTGATGGCCAACCGTCAGGTAGGCCGCCGCCCGGTCGAGCCGTTCACCGGTGCTGCTGAGCGCGATATAGGCGGAACCGCCGCGGGACGGGCCGTAGGCATCGCCCTCGCCGTTTCCATAGATCGCCTCGAAGTCGACCCAGGTTCGGAAATCCGCACTGCGCCAGCGCAGCGCGCCGATCAGCGTCAGACGGCTGTCTTCCACCGTGCTCCAGCCGGTCACGGCGCCCAGCTCAAAGCCCCAGAGTCCGGCTCCCTCCCGCGTGGGCAGACGAGAGCTGATCAGCACGCCGGTATGGGTCCCAGGCCCATGCTGCAGGCTGTAGGTATGGGTGGAAAACCAGTTGGGCGGGGTGAACGGCAGGCCGATTTCCTTACCAGAGACTGGCGACAGGAAGTTCCCCGCCAAGACCGTGGTGCCGCCCAGCACCGGCAGATAGACCTCAGCATAGGCCTGCGGGAAGGCCAGCTTGTTGTCATCGTCCAGATCGGAGGTGAAGTCGTCAAACCCCGCAGTACGGAAGAAGTCGGAATCCCTCCCATAGGTCGCGGTGATATTGAAACCGAACTCCACCTGCTCGCCGCGCGGCCCCGGAAACGGGCCGACCCGGGCGATAACGCCTTGCGGGCGGCCGGCCAGCGGACCGGGGCAGCTGATGCCGCGGCAGAACACCAATCCCAGCTGGTTGAGGTTCAGCCCCTCCTCGCCGGAGAAGAACGCGCCATTGCCGAGCGCTCCGTCCACGCCAGTGCTGGACGCCGTGATGGCGGTTGCATCCACCCAGCCCAAGACACCAATACGGTGGTTCTTTTCCAGGCCGTCACCCGCGATGCTGCGGAACAAGGAGCCGTAGGCGTCCGGTGGCGGCGCATCCTGAGCACGGGTAGCGGCAGGCAGCAGTGATCCGGCCAGCCAGGCGGCCAGCGTCAAACTCTTCTTCATTTTCCCCTCCTGAAGGTATGGTCTTGCAGGCCTCAGACGGCCCTTCTGATATTGGGGAGCAGGCGGTCCAGCAGGCCGCTCAGCCCCCGCGGCGCCAACAGCATCACCGCAACCGCGATGAGGCCGAGGGCAATCTGGCTCCAGCCGGGATAGGCGGCGAGCCCCTCCCGCAGGAGAACGAACAGCAGCACGCCCAGCACCGGGCCGCGGATGGTGCCAAGCCCGCCGATAACGCAGATAAAGATCGCGTTCACCGTCCAGTTGATGTCGAAGGCGGCGATTGGCGAGACATAGAGCGTGCCAAGAAAACTGATGGCGCCGGCCATGCCGCACCCCGCCGCCGAAAGGACAAAGATGGTCCCTTTGATCCGCCGGGTTTTCACCCCCAGCGAGCGGGCGGCGGTTTCGTCATCGCGCATCGAATGGACATGCAGGCCATAGGGGCTTTGCTGCAGCAGCCACAGCCCCAGACACAGCCCCGCGGACAGTGCCAGCGCAAACCAGTGCGCCGACGCGGGCAGCCAGCTGGTGTCGATCCGCCGAGCCGCATAAAGCGGCAGGCCGGACGAGCTTCCGAAGTAGTCCAGCCGGCCGACAACGATTTTTATGATCTCTGCCGCCACCCACATGCCGATGGCGAAATAGACCTCGCGCAGGCGGAACAGAACCGGGGTCAGGGCAAGCGCCAGCAGCGCCGCCCCGGCCCCGGACAACGGGACCATGATGTAGGGAGAGACAGGCAGGTCCCGTGTGACAGCAAACAAGAGGTACGCCCCGGTGGCGACAAAAGCGTGGTGGCCAAGCGACAGGAGGCCGCCATAACCCGCCAGCAAGTTCCAGCTTTGGGCGATGGCCAGCAGCACCAGCATTTCGGTCAGCAGCGCCAGCCCGCCTGCATTCAGCGCAAAAGGCGCGGCAGCAAGTGCAGTGAGCAAAAGGGCGAGAAATGAGCGGGTCATCGTGTCACCACCTTTCCGGCAAGCCCCTGCGGGCGGATGAGAAGGAAGACCAGCAGAAGCAGGTGCCCGTAGAGCAGCCCCGACGCCGGATCAAAGTAGAAGCCCGCCACATGCACCAGCGCCAGGGCGATGCCGCCAAGATAGCTGGCCCAGATTGAGCCAAGGCCGCCGATCACGATCACCTCAAAGGCGATGAGCAGCCGCTCCGCACCGGAAAACGGCGTGATCGAACTGCGTGAGGCCAGCAGCATTCCTGCCAGTGCCGCGCAGGCTGCGGAGACTGCCATGGCAATGGCAAAGATGCGTCGACGGCGGATTGCAAACAGCGCCACGGTTTCCGCATCATCCGAGGTTGCGCGCACCGCGCGCCCCAGCCGGGTCTTGCTCAGGATCAGATGCAGCCCGCCGAACAGCGACAGCGACAGAAGGAAGATGCCCAGCGGGAGCCAGCCGATTGTCTGGCCAGCAATGGTGAGATTTGCGGTTTTGACCGCGCCCAGGTCGATGCTGCGGCTGTTGGCGCCGTATAAGCCGACCATCGCATTCTGCATCACCACCGACAGGCCGAAGGTGACCAGCAGCGCGGGCATCGGATCGGGGCTCAGCACCCGGTTCAGCAGCTGGGTCTGCAGCAGCCAGCCAAAGGCGAAAGCGCCCAGGCAGACCAGCGGCATCAGCAGAAATGGGCTGACCGGCCAGTCCGCGCCGAGGGTGAACAGCGCCAGCGCGCCGGCAATGGCCAGCTCTCCATGAGCAATATTGGCAATCCGCATGACACCGAAGATCAGCGACAGCCCCAGCCCGAACAGCGCATAGAGCCCGCCCAGGAACAGCCCGTTCATCAGGATTTCTATGGCTGTGCTCATTGGTTCTCTCCGAAATAGGCCTGACTCACCTGCTCGAAACAGGCACCATCCGAAGCGCCTGCCAGCGACACTTGCCCTGCCAGCAGGCAGTAGAAACGGTCAGAGGCTGCCAGCGCCCTGCGGATATCCTGTTCGACCAGCACAATTGTGGTGCCGCGCGCCTTGAGGTCGGCCAAAGCCTCATACACCCGATCAACAATCACCGGCGCCAGCCCGAGGGAGGCCTCATCCACCAGCAAAAGCTCCGGGTTGGTCATCAGCGCGCGGCCGATGGCCACCATTTGCTGCTGGCCGCCCGACAGCAGACCTGCAGGTCGCTGCGCCATCGGCGCGATTTCGTCGAACAGCTGCAGCACCCGCGGCAGGGTCCAGTGGCCGCGCCGTCCGACATCGCCGCCGATCATCAGGTTTTCCGCCACGGTCAGGCTGGGAAACAGCCGACGGCCTTCCGGCACCATGGCAATGCCGCGCTGCGCCAGCGCGCCGGGATCCAGCGCCAGAATGTCCTGCCCGGCAAAGGTCAGCTGCCCCGCCTCGCGTGTGCCCAAGCCTGCAATCGCCCGCAGCAGCGTGGTCTTTCCCGCGCCATTGGCACCGATCAGCGCGACGGTCTCCCCCTCGTCCACATGGGCGTCAATCCCGAACAGGGCCTGGAAATCGCCATAGCGCGCGGTCAGGTTCTGCATCTGCAACAGGGTCATGCCGCCGCCCCCAGATACAGCGCGCGCACCTGCGGGTCGGCGGCAACCACCTCCGGGCGGTCCTCAATCAGCTTGCGCCCCAGCGCCAGCATCATGATCCTGTCAGACGCTTCCTGCAGTGCGTGGGCGATATGCTCAATCCACAGGACCGCCAGCCCCGCTTCCTTCAGCCGCTTGACCAGTAGCACCATCTCGGCGGTTTCCTGATCGGTCAGCCCGCCGGACACCTCGTCCAGCAGGATCACTTTGGGGTCGGAGGCCAGTGCCTTTGCCAGTTCGAGCCGTTTGCGGTCCAACAACCGCAGCGCGGTGCCGGGATTGTTGCGGTGTGGTCCCAGACCGGTGATCTCCAGGATCTCCTCCACCCGCGCCCGTGCGGCCTTGGGCGCGATGCCGTGGCTTGCGTGCTGTGCCAGATAGAGTGTCTCTTGAACGCTGAGAGAGGCAAATGCGCGCGGCACCTGAAAGGCACGTGCCAGCCCGGCACGAACCCGCCCGGCTGTGTCCAGCCCGGTTACATCCCGCCCTGCAACATGGACCGATCCGCCATCGGCGCGTGTAACATCGGTCAGGAGGTCAAAGAACGTGCTCTTGCCCGCGCCATTGCCCCCCATGATCCCAAGGCAGCTGCCCGGTGCGACGGTGACCGAGACATCCTCGATCACCCGCAGGCCGCCAAACGCCTTGCTGAGATTGCGTGCTTCCAACATGGCTCAGACCTTGGGCAGAGCGATGGTTTCGCTTTCGACGCGAATGTCAGGCGCGAGGGTGTTTTCGGTAATCACCAGTTCAAACGCATGCTTGCCCGAGGACTTGCGCCACTGGCCGCCCGCCAGCTGGGTCTTGGCCACATTTCGGATCGGACTGGAGGCAAAATCCACCGGCCCCACAACCGTCTCCAGTTTTGTGGCAGCAAATACGTCGCGGACTGCGGCGCGGTCCTTGGGGGCGCCGGACTGTACCAGCGCATTCAGACCCACCTCGAACAGCGCATGGCTGTAGCCCAGCGTCTGCACCCATTGCGCGTTGCTGTCTGCTTCCCAGGCACCGGCCAGTTCGCGGGCGCTTTGCCCCGTGAAGGAAGAGGCGAAGGGCACATTCGGGGTCCACCAGACCTCAGTCGTCATGCCATCGCCGCGCGCGCCCATCGCCTCGATCGCCTGCGGGAACAGAAAAGCCGCCGCAAAGGTGCAGGCCTTTGGGGTGTAGCCCGCCTGCCCCGCCTGATTCCAGAAGGTGATCCAATGCGGCGGGAAGCCGAAGCCAGTCACAATATCGGCGCTTGCGTCGCGGAAGCGGCTGACCTGGGCGGAATAGTCATCCGCGTCGATCTTGAACATGCCGCCATCGGTACGCGAATACCCGCCCCTCTCGATAAAGCCCGGCAACCCCATCGCCGGATCGGCAAAGGCCTGTCCGACCGGGTTGTCGAGATAGAAATCGCCAACGCTCTTGTTGGTGTCGATCTGATCCCAAAGCCGCACAAAGGTGCTCATGGCGTCATCAGCCCCCCAGAAGAAATGGAAGGTCCAGGGAAAGCCCTGTTCCGGGTTGGAGCCGCGCGGGAACATCCAGGCTTGCCAGGGCTGCATCGTGCTCATCGTCGGGATGCCATGAATATCGGCGATCTCGCCCAATGCCACCGCCGCATCGCCGTCGTTGATCAGCAGCATATCGACCTGATCGCGCAGGATCAGCTCATTGCCCACAGAGATCGACCGGTTCATGTTGGACTGATTGTCCTTCACGATGATCTCGACTTCATGGGTGCTGCCGCCAGCGTTCAGCCCGCCCTCCAGCTGCTTGCGGATGCTGTCGACCATCCACTGATCCGACGTCCCGAACGAGGCGCGAGGTCCGCTCAGCGGCGAGATGAATCCGATCCGCACCTTCTTGGAAGCAGCGGTTGTAATGGATGGCATCGCCAGTGCGCCGGTTGCGGTGGCCGTTCCGGCCAGGAAACTGCGGCGGCTGAAAGATGTGTTTCTGGTCATGGTGATCCTCCCTTTTCCAAAACGGTACGGAAGGGCCCGCGGCTCAGACATAGTGCATATGCACTATCATCGACCGGATTGTTTACAGCTTTGCAGCGCTCGCAGGAACGTCGATGGAGCCACATGAAATCAGCGGCATAGCGAAGGAATGAAGGTGCCTGAAACGCTACGGGTGCAGCTCTAGCGCAGCTGGCTGCCCGCCAGTCGCAGCAGTTCGACTTTGCTGTGAACGCCGGTTTTCCGATAGATGGAGGCCGCCTGATTCCGCACGGTATTGACCGAAACGCCGACGTCTTCGGCAATCGCCCGCATCGTCGCGCCGGAAATCAGCAGCTCCGCAACATGGCGTTCCTTCGGTGACAGGCGGCTCAGGGGGCTGACCGGCTGTGCCGAAATCAGCCAAAGGTCGTCAGAGTAACGGGAGCGGCCGAAGGTCGTCCCGGAGGGCGCGGTGATCACAGTATGACCCGCCAGTTCCCGCATCATGGCCGTCGGCTTCTGCCCCGGCTCAAGCCCGTCTTTCACCGCCGCATTGAAGCCGGAAGAGCACAAGAACAATTCGCCCTCATGGTCCAGCAGCGCCCATTCGTTGCAGGGGTCCACCCGCAATCCTAGGTCCAGCTGTAAGCACATCGACAACGCCTGCTCCAGATGCCGTAGGATGGCCAGAAAATCCGCAGTCTCTGTGTCGGTAAAGGCTGGCTTCTGGCCATGCCGGTAAAGCGACATGAAAAAGTTGAACGGCCCTTCGGGCACCTTGCAATGGCCGTTCAGCATCTGGGTCAGATCGAATTCCTCGGCGAAGACCTTAAACCCGGGATCTGTCACAGCATCCTCGACCGACAGCGACCGGGCGTACCGTTTCAGGGAACGGCCGGTGCGCACAAAGGGGTCATTCACCAGATGCGCTTTGACCTTGGGCTCGAACCCCTCCGGCAAACCGCTGACCATCGTATGGACCATGGCGATCTTGCCGCCCCGGAACACCGACCAGCCCCACCAGGCGGAATCAAACACCGTAATGCCGCGCATCAACCCGATCATGTACTGCTGGAAATGCAGCGGCGTGTGGGTGTTGGCCTTGTCCATCAGGCTCAGTACAAATTCACTCAGATCATAGCGGTTCATGGGGTCCGGGTATCCCGCGCCAAGCTGCCAAACACATAGTGCATCTGCACTATACAGCACCTCCCTTTCCCTGGCTAGCGTTGGCGTCAGCGCCCCGGGACTGCCGAGGGCATGCGCAAATCCAAGGGAGGATTACACCATGACTGCAACCCTGAAAGACGTGATCGCCGAGAAGTCGCGCCAGTTCGAGGCGGACTTTGCCGCTGGCGATGTCGCCGCGCTGGTGGAGGGCTACTACACCGCCGACCCGGTGGTGATTGGCCAGGGGATCGGAACCTTTACCGGGCGCGACGGTGCCTCAGCCTACTTCCTGGGCGCGGTGCAAGACATGAAGTTGGCCCGGCTCTCAACAACATCGGTGCAGCAAGAAGGCTGCAGCGCGATTGAGACAGGCCGCGTGGTACTGACGCCGCGGGCCGAGGGCGCAGGCGATATCCATCTGGCCTATGTGGTTGTCTGGCAGAACGGTGACGACGGCTGGAAGGTCCATATGGACTATTTCATGCCCGCCGCCTGACCTGCAGCCAAGGAGGACACCCTATGACATTTGAGATGACAATCGGCGGCGCGCCCGCGCCAGCTGCCGCCAGTTTCGACGTTGCCAACCCGGCAGGCGGGCTGGCAGGCCAAGCACCAAACGGAACGCTTGCGGACCTGGATCGTGCGGTGGCAGCCGCGCAAGCAGCCTTTGCCAGCTGGTCGCAGCTGCCCGACACCGAACTGCGGCGCTATTGCGAAGCCGTCACGGACAAGATCGCGGAGCACGCTGAGGAGCTCGCGCAGCTAATCACCGCCGAACAGGGCAAGCCGCTCAATGGCCTTGGATCACGTTTTGAGATGGGCGGAGCTCAGGCCTGGGCCGGTTACACCGTTCAGCTGTCGCTGCCGGTCAAAGTTCTGCAGGAAGACGCCGAAGGTCGGATTGAGCTGCATCGCAAACCGCTTGGTGTCGTCGGCTCGATCACCCCTTGGAACTACCCGGTGATGATTGCGATTTGGCACATTCTGCCCGCGCTGCGGACCGGCAATACAGTGGTGATAAAACCCTCGCCGCTGACTCCGCTCAGCACACTGCGGCTTGTGGCTTTGCTGAACGAGGTGCTGCCTGCGGGAGTCCTAAACTGTGTCGCCAGCGACGACCAGGCTGACAATCTGGGGGCAGCAATGTCTGCCCATCCGGGGATCCGCAAAATTGTCTTCACCGGCTCTTGTGCAACGGGCGAGAAGATCATGGCCTCGGCCGCGCCGACAATGAAGCGGCTGACGCTGGAAATGGGTGGCAATGACGCGGGCATCGTGCTGCCGGACGCCGATCCGCAAGCAATCGCCGAGGGGCTGTTCTGGGGCGCCTTCATCAACAACGGCCAGACCTGCGCTGCGCTGAAGCGCCTTTATGTGCATGAAGACATTCACGATGCAGTCTGTGCCGCGCTGGTGGAATTTGCCCGCACCATTCCTGTGGGTCCGGGATCCGACGAGTCCTCCATCCTTGGCCCGCTGCAAAATCCGATGCAGCACGCCAAGGTGTCCCGTCTCGTAGCCGCGGCCCGCGATAAAGGCCAGTTGCTGCTGGGCGGCAACCCTGGTGAAGGGCTGTTTTTTGAGCCGACCATCATTGCCGGCCTCGCCAATGGTGATGCGCTGGTGGATGAGGAGCAGTTCGGTCCAGCCCTGCCGGTTATCAAATTCCGTGACGTTGAGGAGGCGATTGCAGCCGCCAATGACAGCCCCAACGGGCTGGGCGGATCGGTCTGGTCCAGCGATATTGCCAAGGCGCGAACAGTGGCGGCACGACTGGAGTGCGGCTCAGTCTGGATCAACAAGCACGGGGCAATCCAGCCCAACGCGCCATTCGGCGGGGTGAAATCCTCCGGCCTCGGCGTGGAATTCGGCGAGGAAGGACTGGCAGAATACACCGATATCCAAGTGGTGTTCACCTGAACGGGCGGCCGGGGCCGCAGCCCCGGCCCTATCCTGCGTTGTCGTAGCGTTCCCGTGCAGTCATGATTTCCGGGTGCTTCTCTACCGCCCAGGCGGCCATCGCGCCGATAGGGTCAAACAAGGATCTGCCCAGCTCGGTAATGGCATAGTCAACCCGCGGCGGGATCACCGGTGTGACCTTGCGCGCCACCAGCCCATCGCGTTCTAGCTGCCGCAGGGTCTGGGTCAGCATCCGCTGCGAAACATCGGGGATTGCCCGTTGAATTTCTGAAAACCGGTATTCCCCGTCCCGCAGCAACAGGATCACCAGCAGGCTCCATTTACCGCTGATCTGCGCCAGCACGGTTCGGATCGGGCAAAGATCCAGCCCCAGCTCTCGTTCGATTTCCTCACGCCGCTTCATGGATTTTCCTTAGTTACTAAAAAGTGCCTTCTTTCACATAGGAACCACACTTCTTAATAGTAACTTATGTGACCGACTCAGGCAACAGCCACGAAGGAGACTTGAATGACCATTTTCGAGAAAGCGGCAACAACAGCGGTGCTGGCCGCAGCCGTAGCAACCTCTGCAGCCGCTGATCCCGCAGAAAACAAGGTCACCGCCCGGGCTCTTCTTGAGCAGGGCCTCGCCAAAGGCGACCGCGAGTTTATCCGCGCGCATGTCGCCGAGGATTACATCCAGCACAACCCGCAAGCCGCCGATGGGCGCGAAGGGCTGTTGGGCTTTGTGGACTTCCTTGAAACGCTGGATCCGCCCGTGCAGGTCAACCCCATCCGGGTGTTCGGTGATGACAGCTTTGTGGTGATCCATCAGACAGCGGAAATCTTCGGCCCCAAGGTGATCATCGACCTGTTCCGCTTTGAAGACGGCAAGCTGGTAGAGCATTGGGATGCGATCCAGGATGAAGTGACTGAAACCGCCAGCGGCCGTTCCATGATTGATGGCACCACCGAAATCACAGATCTGGACAAGACCGAAGCCAACAAGGCACTGGTTATCGGCCTCGTCACCGACGTGCTGATGGGCGGCGACCTTGCCAGGATCGACGACTACATCCGCGCCGACTACATGCAGCACAATCCTTATGTGCCAGACACCCGCGACGGGCTGAAGGGGTTCATCGCCTATTTGGCCGAGAACGAAATCTCCTTTGGCTACACCGAACTGCACAACGTGGTGGCTGAAGGCAATTTCGTAATGACCCAAGCTGCAGGCATCTACGACGGCAAACCCACCGCTTTCTATGACCTCTGGCGCGTCGAGGACGGGCTGATCGCCGAGCATTGGGACGCGGTGCAGGAAATCCCCGCCGAATTCGCCCACGGCAACGGCATGTTTTGATTCACAACCCCTTTAACTTCACGTCCAACGGAAAGGATACGCAATGACCAAAATCCACCTTCTCAGCACCCTCGCCGCTCTTGCCATCATGACAGGCGCAGCCGCTGCAGCAACTTACAAGACAGATCCTGGCCACACTGAGGTTCGCGTGGGCTGGAACCACGCCGGCGTCTCAATGCAGCACGGCGAATTCACTGCGGTCAGCGGCACGCTGGAACTGGATCCTGCAGACCCGGAGACCGCCAGCGTCACAGCGGCCATCGCAACGGACAGCTTCTTCTCCGGCGTCGAAGCGCTTGATCAACATGCCAAAAGTCCGGATTTCCTGGACGCAGGCACCTATCCGGAGATCACCTTTACCAGCACCGGTGTAAAACTCACCGGTGAGGATACAGCCGAGATTACCGGCGATCTGACCTTGCACGGTGTCACCAAACCGGTGGTGCTTGAGGCCCGCCTGACACACCTTGGCGCGCATCCGGTCGGTCAGTTCTTTGATTACTACAAAGGCGACTGGGTGGCTTTCTCCGCGTCGGGCACAATCGACCCGGCAGATTTCGGCGTCGGCAGCAGCATCCCGGTGGGCCAGCTGACCATCGAAATCGACACCGAGCTTAAAGCAGCCGAATAAGCTCAGGTCTCAATATACCAAATATTCCGACACCTGGGCGCCAGCTTCGGGGTCGGAGTCTGCACATCAGACTGGTAGATTCAGCGAGACGGTCCATAATGGAGGATATCCACCATGGAATTGGTCACAGCTTGCGGCTGCGAACCAAGGGTTCGCGAAATGCCTGAAGCCGACATCCAATGTGCTGTTCAGTTGTTGACCATTCAGAACGTAGGTAATCACTTGCGTTTTAATGCGCTGCAGCAAGCTTAGCGAGCGTTCTAAGTCAAAGGAGCCGCACAGCTGCAACGCATTCTAAGGTTCTTCAAGCGACTGGACACCCTAAGCAGAGGTGGTTCAGGTGGTTTGAACAGTTTCCGGCCGTTTCGTAGGTAGATTTCCCGCTCGATTATGCTGCGACCGGGATTTGTCGCAACGGTTTGAGATAGGCCTGATCGGGCGTCTGCCCGTCCAGCGATGAGTGCGGCCTCCTACTGTTATACGGCACAGGCTCTCGCGGGCTGCTGACACGCTTTGATACGCGCGCAGGTAGACCTCCTCGTATTTGATCGTCCGCCACAGCCGTTCGACAAAGACGTTGTCCCGCCACGCACCTTTGCCGTCCATGCTGATCTGGATGCCCGCGTCCTTCAGCGTCTTGATGAAGTCGATGGACGTGAACTGGCTGCCCTGATCCGTGTTCATGATCTCCGGCTTGCCATGACGGCGCATGGCATCTTTCAAAGCCTCGATGCCAGGGCCGGTTTCCAGTGTTGTCGACAACCGCCAGGCCAGAATCTTTCGGCTGAACCAGTCCAGCACCGCAACGAGATAAACAAATCCGCGCGCCACGGGGATGTAGGTAATGTCCATCGCCCAGACCTGGTTTGGCCGTGTCACAGCAAGCGTTCTCAGCAGACTGGCCTTGGCGAGCGCTTCGCCTAAAAAATCGTTTTCCAGCGTCAACTGGCCTATCTTCGCGTGCAACGATTTGACATCGATCTCGGGCTCCTTCGTCCCAGCACGCTGCCGGATCAGGAGCGGAAAATCCACCTAGCTCAACTGTCCATATTTCTCGGGCCAAATCTAATGGCCGCTCTATCTCTCTTCGCAAAGATCAGGGAAAAGCTGCTCTGGCTTAGTTTGCAAAGCGTCCGCCAAAGCCTGCTCAATCTTCGCAGATCGACACATTCTTTTTCCTACCAAAGTGACAGCAGAGTCAGTCACGCCCAATTCGCGGGCGATCTTTGCGAGAGAGCTTCCCCGGACGCGAAGATCGGCCCTGAGGCGTTCATGTCGATCTAACTGTTATTTTGTGGGCTGACGCATGTTGGCACAATGACGCAGCGCAAGTTTTAGGACAACACGGAACGCCAGCGAGCAGTGTTCGGATGCTGGGTGAATGTTGCGGCGGAAGAGTTCGGCCGGGACTCTGTTGGGTCAATGATGTGACGGAAAAGTCAAACACCTCTGACGTCATACAAATGGGGAAAGTGGCGGACCGAGGAGGATTCGAACCCCCGACCCCTTGATTCGTAGTCAAGTACTCTATCCAGCTGAGCTATCGGTCCACTGCGGCGGGGTTTAAGCGTAGCGGCGCGGGGGTGCAAGTCAAAAGCGAGGGGTCGGCCCTTTTTTTGGCTGACCCCTGAAACGGCTTCTTACCCGGATCAATCAGAACCCCAGTTTGGACCGGGTCTGCTGAACCTGGGCCTGGAATTTATATCCACGGACGAGACCCGCATCTTTCCCAATCGGCCACCATTCGGGATCGTTCGGCCAGCTTCGCCAGATGACACCCCAGGCGTCAACCACATGGCTGATGCAGGATTTGTCGTTCGCGCTGGCTCCGGCACGGCGTCCGCTTGGGTAGTACCAAACGAGATCCTGGCACATCTGCCCGTTTGCATCGACCGCCCAGGTTCCTGCGCCCAGGTTGTCGCTTTGGTCGGCACACCAGGCGCGCGCCTGACCGCCCGGTGCGAAATAGATGCCTCCGCCGCAGTTGTTGGTCCAGAGTTCAGTCTTTCCCGAGTATATTTTTGCAATTTTCTGCGGATTGGCAATTTTTGCACTGCGCGGCAACGGGTCTGCGGATGTCACCGCAGGTAGAGTGCAAAGCAGCGCCGCAGCAATCAGGTTACGTTTAACACTAGTCATCATTTACCTCCTCGGGTCTACCTGGGATCTGTCATCTTGATCTGCTGAACCGCTCTCCAGGCGCGAAGCTTGGAGCGTCAGTATATCAGAACAAGAAGTGATCTGCGTCCTGCAACTCTGTGTATGTCATGTTTTCGACGATCACGGTGACATCGGCAAAATAGATTGCTGCGTCATCGCCGACCTGACCAAAATCGACATCCTGCATGCTCTCCGCTCCGCGGCCAAGCTTGATGCGGTCCACCCCCGCCTCAAAATCGGTGATGCGATCAGTGTGATCGCCCTCATTGAAGATAAATATATCCGCCCCCGCTCCGCCGGTCATCACGTCATCACCGGCCCCGCCAAATAGTCGGTCCACACCGGCGCCGCCACGAATCGTGTCGTTGCCAGCCCCACCGATCAAACGATCGTTGCCCCGTCCGCCCCCGATGAAATCGTCACCAAGACCGCCAAAGATACGGTCACGGCCGATTCCGCCGCGCAGGATATCGTCGCCGCCGTTCCCGTGGAGCGTATCTGCACCGGAGCCTCCGCGGAGGTTGTCGATCCCCAGACCACCCGTCACGAAATCATTACCCCCGCCGGCAGCGACCGTGTCGTTTCCGGCGCCAAGTGAAATGCGATCGCCGCCGCCATAGGTACGGATGGCCGTGACATTGCTGTTGAGGAGGGCAGTGATCTCGTCGTCACCAGAGAGCAGCTCACGGGCCAAATCGTCGGCAGGCAATGAGGCAAAGCGATCAAAGGTCATCGAGATATTGGAAACCGACACGATTGGGGCGCCGTTCAGGGAGTGGTCCATTGAGTAGATCTGCCAATCCGCCTGGTCCTCGCTGGAAAAATCCCCGCCGAGGCGCAGCACGGATCCATCGGCGCCCGTCTGTTCAAGCTCGGTGGCAGAAACAACGGTACCGAAAGAGTCGCGCGAGGTTTCAAAGCTGTCAAAGGCCAGATAGTTACTCAGTGAAGATGCGCCTGGAAACGACGCAACGAATACATTTGCCATTGTGGGCTCTCTTTCACACTGGTTGGAACGATTTGACTAAAAGCTGATAGGTTTATTCGGCGCTGCGGGCAAATATTTGGCGCCTTAACCATATTAACGGACTGTTAATGGGCGTCTGCGGCGTACAAACGACGAAATTTCGTGCGACTGTTTCCAATGCCACCATGGAACGACCCGCGCTCTCCGCTCCAGAGGGAACTCCGATTCTCTTAGTTCAGGTCGTTTTTCTTATCTCGATTCGGCCGGCGGTCTTCTGCGCCAATGCGTCACCTCGATGCGCTGTTTTTCGCCGCTGGGGTGCTCAGTATAGCAGTCAGAACCGCCGATTCCCGTCCACCCTCTGATAGGTTCTTGCTATGCAGAATGCGCATCCGCCGAGGTGATTGAGCCAGCAAATGCCCCATAAGTTTTTGAAATATTTTTGAAAAACAAGCTATACGCATTTTGCATAGCCGCTTTGCAATCGGCATTGGATTGTTCGCGACCCCTGCGATACCGATGAAGTAACAATACAGTAACGGGAGGACGAATAATGAAACATCTTGCGAGTACGCTCGCTGTTGCCACTCTGACGGCAACCCTGAGCACGGCCGCGATGGCCGAGGTGACCATCAAGGTCGCTTATGACGCTGATCCGGTTTCGCTGGATCCGCATGAGCAGCTTTCCGGCGGCACGCTGCAGCTGTCGCACATGGTATTTGATCCGCTGGTCCGCTGGACCAAGGATCTGCAGTTCGCTCCGCGGCTGGCAGAAAGCTGGGAGCAGATCGATGAAACCACCATGCGGTTCAAGCTGCGCGACGGTGTCACGTTCCACAGCGGCAACCCGCTGACCTCGGCAGATGTTGACTGGACGTTTGATCGTCTGAAGTCCAGCCCCGATTTCAAGGGTATCTTCGCGTCTTTCACTGACGTCGAAGTCATCGACGAGCTGACTTTCGACCTGAAGACCTCCGAGCCGTATCCGCTGGTCCTGCACACGGCGACCTACATCTTCCCGATGGACAGCCAGTTTTACTCCGGCACCACCGAGGATGGCAAAGAAAAAGCCGAGCTGGTCAAGCACGGCGACAGCTTTGCATCGCGCAACCTGTCCGGCACCGGCCCCTTCACTGTCACCGAGCGTGAACAGGGCGTGAAAGTCGTCTTTGATCGCTTTGATGGCTACTGGGACACCGCTTCCGAAGGCAACGTCGACAAGATTATCCTGACGCCGATCAAGGAAGACCCGACACGTGTCGCAGCCCTGCTGTCTGGTGACGTTGATTTTATCGCACCTGTTCCGCCAACTGATCTGAAGCGTGTCGAAGAACACGAAGGCACCACCCTGATCACCGAACCCGGCACCCGTATCATCACGTTCCAACTGAACCAGAACCGTGTTGAAGCGTTCAAAGACGCACGTGTTCGCAAGGCGATCGACTATGCGGTGAACAACGCCGGCATCGTGGATCGCATTATGCGCGGCTTTGGCACCGTTGGCGCCCAGGCAAGCCCGGCCGGCTATCTCGGCTATGACGAGAGCCTGACCCCGCGCTTTGACGTTGAAAAAGCCAAGGCTCTGATGGCCGAAGCTGGTTACGCCGATGGTTTCTCGGTCACCATGATGGCGCCGAACAACCGCTATGTGAACGACGATAAAATCGCTCAGGCCGTTGCTTCGATGCTGGCAAAGATCAACATCAAAGTTGACCTGCAGACCATGCCCAAAGCGCAGTACTGGCCGACATTTGACGAACGCGCTGCCGACATGATGATGATCGGCTGGCACTCCGACACCGAAGACTCCGCGAACTTCCACCAGTTCCTGACGCATTGCCCGGACGAAGCCACCGGTAACGGTCAGTACAATTCCGGCAACTACTGCAACCCGGAAGCCGATGCTCTGATGGCTGAAGCCAATGCGACAACCGATCAGGCGAAACGTGGCGAACTGCTGCGCAAGCTGGAAGGCATCCTTTATGAAGACGCGGCCTTCATTCCGCTGCACTGGCAGAACCTGGCCTGGGGTGCTCGTGATGGTGTCCACGCTGAGAAGATCGTGAACGCTCTGAACTTCCCCTACTTCGGCGATCTGAAAGTAGACTGATAACTCTTAGGCCGGGGCGGCGTCGCTGCCCCGGCCGATTTGCCACCAATTCCCAGATTTTCACCACTTCTTTATGGGCATGTCCCTGCCGCCCGCCGGGCGTCAATGGCGTTGTGCCCATCAACAAGTGACTGATACAAGGTAACTCCAACATGCTCGCCTACCTCGTGAAACGCGTGTTTCAGGCTATCGCGGTGATGTTTGCCATCTCGCTGATCGGCTTTGCCATCCAGGACAATCTCGGCGACCCCCTGCGCGAACTGGTCGGTCAGTCCGTTTCGGAAGAGGTCCGCCAGCAACTGCGCGACGAACTGGGTCTGAACGACAGTTTCGTGACACAGTACATCCGATTTCTTGGAAATGCCCTTCAGGGCGACCTCGGCACCAGCTATTTCTTCAAAGAACCCGCACTCGACGTGATCCTGAAGAAGCTGCCCGCCACTTTGGAACTGGTTATGGGTGCAACCCTGATCATCGTCGGCCTTTCCGTACCCTTGGGCGTTTATACAGCGATCAAACCGAATGCGTTCTTCAGCCGCTTGATCATGGGGGTCTCGATTGTCGGCATCTCGATCCCGGTTTTCCTGACCGCAATCCTGATGATTTTTGTCTTCTCGGTGGAACTCGGATGGTTCCCATCTTACGGGCGGGGCGATGTGGTGCATGTCTTTGGCTATTGGGAAACCAATTTTGCTACCGCAGATGGCTGGGTGCACATCCTGCTGCCTTCGGTCGCGCTGGCATCGATCATGCTGCCGCTGTTCGTACGCCTGATCCGGGCTGAGATGATGGAAGTGCTGCAAAGCGAATACGTGAAATATGCCCGCGCCAAGGGCATCCGCCCCGGACGCATCTATTTTGTGCATGCGCTGAAGAATACCTTGTTGCCGGTGATCACCGTTGGTGGCGTGCAGATCGGAACTATGGTCGCCTACACTATCCTGACCGAGACCGTCTTCCAGTGGCCAGGCATGGGGTTCATGTTCCTTGAGGCGGTGAACCGCGTCGATACCCCGTTGATCGTGGCATATCTCATCATTGTGGGCTTCATCTTTGTGGTGACCAACACAATCGTCGACCTGATCTATGGGCTCGTCAATCCAACAGTCAATATTGCGAGGATGGGCGCATGAGCAGCCTTAGTACAAACCAAACCACCCCGTCGCGGTTTAGTCGCCTGTGGAACTCCAACATGGGCTACAGCTTTCGGCGCAACCCCGTGGCGATGGTATCCTTTGCGGTGTTCATGGTCATCACCCTCGCCTCGATCCTGGCACCGGTGCTGGCACCGTTTGATCCCTATGATCCGGCCCAGATCGACATTATGAACAGCGAATACCCGCCAGCCTGGATTGACGGAGCCGACCCCCAGTTCGTGTTTGGCACCGATGATCAGGGACGGGATCTGTGGTCGACGATCCTCTACGGCACCCGCCTGTCCCTGCTGATCGGTCTTTGCGCCGTCGCCTTGCAAGCCTTCCTCGGGATCTCAATCGGGTTGGTGGCCGGCTATGTCGGTGGGCGGCTCGACAGCCTTCTGATGCGCTTTGCCGATATCCAGCTGTCTTTCTCGACGTTGATGGTCGCTATCATCTTCCTCGCGGTGACACAGGCGATGTTTGGCAGTGAGACCTTCAACCAATATGCGATCTACTTCCTGATCGCAGTGATCGGCGTCGCCGAATGGCCGCAATATGCCCGAACGGTACGCGCCACTGTTCTTGCTGAGAAAAAGAAGGAATATATCGACAGCGCCCGCGTGCTGGGCTTCGGCCCGATGCGGATTATGGTGCGGCATATTCTGCCGAACTCGCTGTCGCCGATCTTTGTGATTTCGACGGTGCAGGTGGCGAATGCGATTATTTCCGAGGCGTCACTCAGCTTCCTGGGTCTTGGGATGCCCCCCAGTCAGCCCTCGCTCGGATCGCTGATCTCCTCCGGTTTTGACTATATCTTCTCCGGCAGCTGGTGGATCACCGCCATCCCCGGTGTGGTTCTCGTTGTCCTCGTTCTTGTCATCAACCTCTTGGGTGACTGGATGCGTGACGTGCTGAACCCGAAACTCTACAAAGGATAATAGCGATGTCGTTGCTTTCCGTTCGCGACCTCACGGTCAAATTTGCGATGCGTGATCACACCGTCACCGCATTGAACCAGATTTCCTTCGACCTTGGAAAAGGCGAGCGTCTGGGCATCGTAGGTGAATCCGGGGCCGGTAAATCCATCACCGGTTTCTCTCTGATGAACCTTCTCAGCCGGCCCGGATATATCGACAGTGGTGAGATCCTTTTTGGTGGCAAGGATATCGTCAAACTGTCCGACGCCGAGATGCGTACGATCCGTGGCAATCGCATGGCGATGATCTTTCAGGATCCGATGGTCACTCTGAACCCGGTCCTGACGATCGGCCAGCAAATGGTCGAAACGCTCAAGGCGCACCGCTCGCTCAGCCAGTCTGAAGCGGAACAGATCGCTATTCTGAAGTTGCGGGAGGTCTATATCCCCTCGCCCGAAGAACGACTGAACCAATATCCCCACGAGCTGTCTGGCGGCATGCGGCAACGGATCATCATCGCGATGGCGCTGCTTCTGGATCCGGAGCTGATCATCGCAGATGAACCGACAACTGCGCTGGATGTGACAATTCAGGCGGACATCATGGAGTTGCTGCTGGAACTCTGCCAGTCCAACAAGGTGGGCCTGATCCTGATCACTCATGATCTTGGCGTGGTCAGTCAGATGACCGAGCGCACCCTCGTCATGTACGCCGGTCGTCTGATCGAGGCAGGTCCGACGCGCGAGATTATCAACGACCCGCAACACCCCTATACCCAAGGGCTGATCAACGCGTTGCCGCAACAGACCCTGCCCGGCCAACGACTGAAACAGATCCCGGGCAACATGCCAGGGCTGACATCCATCCCCCCCGGCTGTCCCTTCAGCCCTCGCTGCGAATATGCTGTCGACCACTGCCGCAAGGTGTTGCCGGAAACAGTAAGCTATCGCCAGGTCGAGGTCGCCTGCCACGAAGTCTCCCGCCTGCAGAATACCAGCCTTGAGGAGGCAAGCGTATGACAATCCAGACACAAGACAGCAAACCTTTGCTTGAGCTGAAGAATCTTGAGAAACGCTTTGAATTGGACCGCGGGTTTCTAGAAACCATCAAGCTGCGCGGTGGTCGCATCACCCGTGAGAAACGCGCGGTGCATGCGGTCAACAATGTCTCGCTCACCGCCGACCGTGGCGAAGCGCTGTGTATTGTCGGTGAATCCGGCTGCGGAAAATCTACTGTAGCGCGGCTGGTTGCCGGGCTGCTGACGCCCAGCGGCGGCGAAATCCACTATGATGGTGAACGGATCGACGATCGCTCCCGCGGGGAAATGATGCCCCTGCGCAAGAAGATGCAAATGATCTTTCAGAATCCCTATGCCTCCCTGAACCCGCGCATGACCATCCAGCAGGCGTTGGAAGAACCCGTTCGCCACCACAATCCGTCGCTGTCGCGTGGCGAAGTGCGTGATAAAGTGTCGGAGGTCATGCGGTCTGTTGGTGTGGATCCGAGCTGGTCCAGCCGCTATCCGCATGAATTCTCGGGTGGCCAGCGCCAGCGGATCGCAATCGCCCGGGCATTGACTGTCGACCCCGAGTTCATCATCGCGGATGAACCGATTTCGGCACTGGATGTCTCGATCCAGGCACAGGTTCTGAACCTGATGCTGGAAGCCAAGGACCAGCGGGGACTGACCTATTTCTTCATCACCCACGACCTCAGCGTGGTGGAGCATTTCGGGACGCGCGTTGCGGTGCTCTATCTTGGTACGCTGTGTGAGTTGGCCGATACCCGGACATTGTTTGAAAACCCCAAACACCCCTATACCAAGGCGCTGTTGTCCGCGGTGCCACAGCTCAAGGATGAAGGGCCAAGTCACATCCGGCTGCAGGGCGAAATCCCGACACCCATCAACTTGCCTCAAGGTTGCCCCTTTCAAACGCGCTGCGCATTTGCGAATGCTAGATGTCGCGAGTCGCGTCCGCGTCCATTACGGCAAGCAGATGGCAGCACCGTTGCCTGCCACGCGGTCGAAGAGAACCGGCTCGACGGCTAAACACCGGGACCCCCGGCCCACTGGATGACCCCAGAACGGACCTAGGCAAGTTGGATATAATCTGGCTCAGAGACTTTGAAGCGCTGACAACGCACAAGAATTTTTCGCGTGCTGCAGAAGAGCGGAATGTCAGCCAACCCGCATTCTCCAGGCGTATCCGCGCCCTGGAGGATGAGGTTGGTGTGAAGCTGATCAATCGACAGACCTTCCCGCTGTCGCTGACGCCTGCTGGGGATGTGTTTCTATCGCAGGCCAAAATCATCCTACGCACCTACTCCGAGACGCTGGAACGCTGCCAAACGATTGATGCTGCAGGGGAAAATGTCATCCGCTTTGCGTCATCTCAGTCGCTTTACATGACCCATTTCCGGGACCATATCGAACCGTTGATGGAGGCCGGCGGGTTGGATGTCGATCTCAACTCCACCAGTTGGGCGGCAGATCAATTCGTCACTGCCTTGCAGCAGCGCTATTGCGACGTGATCCTGACCTACTGGCATCCCGCAATGGATTTCCTGTCGCCGCTGGAGGTCAGCAAATGCGATTACTTGACGCTATCAGAGGATGAATTCATCCCGGTGTCAAAAACGGATGCAGGTGGGCACCCGCTTTTCCACCTCGGCCGCGATACCAAACGACAGATTCCGCTGCTGTCCTATGGCAGCGCATCCGCGCTGAGATCGGTTCTGGATCACACCTTGCGCCAGCAAATCTCGCCTCCAAATCTGCTGGTTGTAAACCAGAACTCTCTCGCGAACTCGGTCAAGGCGATGATCCTGGAGGGGTTCGGCCTTGGCTGGCTGCCGCGCAAGCTGTGCGAGGATGAATTGAGCGATGGGCGTCTGGCGCTTGCCGGCGGAGAGTCGTTTGTCACGCCAATTTCGGTCCGTCTGTACCGCGAGACCGAGAATACCAAACCCACATTGAATAGCCTTTGGCGCAAGATGGGCAACAGTGCAGCGATCGTCGGCTGACAACAACAACGCGCGGACTGTTATCTGACTGTTACCGGTCGGCCTCATGCTAGGAATGTTTTGAACCCCTCGCAATCCAGGGCAGGCAAAAAGGCGCTCGTCATGACGTTTCTCTCCTAACCGGCGGAATACAGCCCAACTCATCTATTGCGGGTGTTTCCGTTTTGACTTCTCGCAAAGAGGGCATAAAAGTTGTCTCGCGCGCGTCAGCCAGGGGTGGTGGCGCGCCATCTAATAGAGGCGCAGGCATTCGATGCGCCCTATGGCATTTGAAGGGGTAACCATGGATATCAGTCAACTCAAGACCTTTGTCACAGTGGCAAGGGAAGGCAGTATCACGCGCGCGTCCGAGCTGTTGTTTCGCAGTCAACCGGCCGTCAGCGCCCATATCAAAACGATGGAAGACACGCTGGGCCTGACACTATTCCAGCGTACACCGCGCGGGATGAGTGTCACCACCGACGGACAGCGGCTTCTGGTAGAGGCCAGGCAGCTGCTTGATAATCATCAGAAATTTCTGGAAGAGGCCTCCCGGTTGCGTGGGCGTTTGGCCGGCCAGCTGCGAGTCGGCGCCGGGCGCAACCTGGGGTCGACCGAGGTGAGCCGCCTGCTCGCTGATCTTTCAAAGAACTTTCCAGATCTCGAAGTTGCCCTGCAACATGGCACATCTTCAAGTGTGTTGGACGATATCCGCAATGGTCGCCTGGATGCAGGTTTCTTTATCGACCCTGACGAAGCCCAGAATGACCTTGAAACCCTCGAAATATCGCGTTTCAGCGTCTACCTTGCGGCCGCTCCTGATCTGGTCCCGCCGGGTCCGGACCTTGACTGGGACAAGCTGGAGGCTATGCCTTGGATCTACCCCACTTATAGTTCGTGTTGTGGACGCATCGCGGAGCGCCTGTTTAAGGAAAACCGCATTCAACCCGCCCGGATCATCAATGTCGATGATGAGACTATTACACGCGCCTTGATCGCAAGCGGTGCTGGCATCGGTCTGGTTCACGTCAGCAGCGCAGGAACCGAACCCCCGAGTGGAGAGATCGCGCTGCTGCGAGAAGTCCGCAAATCGACACGCGTTCTCTTCGCTCATCTCGCCAACCGCACTCAAGACCCCATCATCAGCGCCGTTCGCGATCTGCTGGATACAGATAGGATGGCCATCTCGGCCTGACCAGCTCTATTGCCAGCCAAATGGTTTCACCCGTTGAGCCAGCATCACAAATAGAAGCCACGTTATTTCATCAAAATACTATATTGATGAAACCATAATGAGACGTAAGGTTTCATTATATGTAGCAGCGCGATTCTATATCAGCCGAAAATGTTAGATGCTAACTTCCCAGACAGGAGAACCTCAGTGGACCGCAAACTCTATAGCCTTTGTGGCGAAGATCGTAAACGTCACTATTCGCCACATGTCTGGAAAGTCATCATGGCTTTGGAGCACAAGAATTTGAAATATAATCTTGTCCCTGTTTCATTTGGCGACATCACTGCTATTGAGGATGGTCGCTTTACCAGTGTGCCCGTCTTGCGTGATGGAGAAACGGTGCTGGGAGAGAGTTTTGATATCGCTCGGTATCTGGATGAAACCTATACCGATACTCCCAATCTTTTTGATGGCAAGGGAGCGATCGCCCTGACCCGTTTTGTCGAAAGCTACTGCAAAACGGTCCTTCATCCCAGCCTTGCCACGATTGCTGTCATGGATATGCACAACCTGATGTCGCCCGATGACCAAGCCTATTTCCGCGCTGCCCGTGAGCGCAGGTTTGGCATGCCACTGGAAGCCATGGCCGAAGGCGCCGACGGCGAACGCGCAGCGCTGCCAGAGAAACTAGCGCCTGTCCGTGACTTGCTCGGCACGCAGGATTGGTTGTCAGGCACAACGCCTGCCTACGCCGACTACACGCTCTTTGGAACACTGCAATGGTGTAACGTCTGCACATCTAACCCGTTGCTCGAGCGTAATGATATCGTTGGCAGCTGGTTTGAGCGCTGTCTCGACCTCTTCGACGGGATTGGTCGCGACCCGACCCGGTCCAGCTGAGACCGAAACCGGCTGTCGGCTTCCTCTCATCGACGACCGTCACCGCTATGATACCGCCTGCACGTCGGGAAGCTCGCCCGGCGTGCGAGATATGGCGCGCAGCTACAGCCTGTTTCCAGACCGTGGGATGGAAGCGGGCTGCTTCGGTTTTTATGCACCACCTTACTGGTCAGGCCTGTCTGGAAGATTTCCGCCTGTAGGTGATCGAGCCTCAGCTATAACCGCGTGAGCTGAGCGACCAGTTTCCTGCTTTTCATGTCATTATTCGAGTTATGGACTGTTCCTCACCATAGCTGAGGAACAGCATCAGTTTTTTCGAATTGTTCGGCGAAGCCATTGCCGCTTCGATGATGTCAGTGAAATGAGATTCGGCGAGCGCATATGAAGTAGAGTTGCCGCGATAAAAGGCAAAAATCAAAGTCACATATAAAATATAGTTCGAGTAGATGTTCAAATACTTATTTGAGCAAATGGATGAAATTTGGTCATTGCAAAGTTAGCATCGACACATAGCGGAAAAGATACGCAATGGATCTCCAAATCGAAAACAGCGTTAACGCTGATTATATTCCGCAATCTGAAACCTTTGGTTGGGTTAAACAGATCCATACGCTTGGCCCTACCGGAACGAATTGTGAGCGAGCAGCTATTTCCTGGGCATTACGTCGGTGTCACGGCGCGTCGGTGAAATTGCACCGGACGATGGAACAGGCCGCTGAGAGTGTAGCCTGCCAGGACGGAGCTGTATTGGTCGGGGTTGTCGCCTACCCCCATCTCCACTCCATCATCTACGCACACATCCAGAAAATGAAATTGCTGGATGTATTTATCATGAATACCGACAACATGGTTCTGGCCTCCCGCACCGGGGCTGAGCCAATGACCTGCGCCACCCATCCTGCGCCCGAAAAACTGCTCCCGGCCACGGTCGAGCGACGCTTTGTCTCCAGCAATGTCATCGCGGCACGCGACTGCGCGGCGGGCAATGTCGACGGCTGCATCACCACGCTTTGCGCGGCCGAGAAATTCGGCCTTTCCATCCTGCGGAAATTCGGCCCCGTCCCGATGGGCTTCACAATCCACGGACCGCTGGAAAAGCGGGCCTGCCAGGATTGCACCCAACACGCCTGAACCCTCGCTACATCGAACCCCAATAGGAGAGACCCCATGTCCAACAAAGCCTTCGAAACACCCGTAGAAATTCGTTACCGCGATACCGACTCGATGGGTCACGTCAGCAGCCCCGTCTATTATGACTACATGCAGTCGGCATATCTGGAATACATGCACGACCTCCTAGAGCTGCCCAAATCCGAAAAGCTGCCGCATATCATGGTCAAGACATCCTGCGATTACATCTCGCAGGCGCTCTACGGTGACAATCTGGTGGTTTGCAGCCGTGTGGTCAGCTTCGGCGGCAAGAGCTTCGAGATGGAGCATGTGATGCACATTGATGATGCAGATCGTCGCGTGGTCGCAAATGCCAAGTCTGTTCATGTCATGTTCGACTACGGCAAGCAGGCCACCTACCCCGTGCCGGATGCTTTCAAAGAAGCTGTTGCTACGTTTCAGGAAAGCGCCTGACCCCCTGTATTGAGGACGATGATATGAATTTGGAATGGACAGCCGAACAGCAGCAGACCCGAACTGCCTTTGCCGCGATCGGCAAAATGGCCGACCGGGACGAACTGTACCTTGGCCGCCGTGCGTTTGACCAGCGGACCTGGGATCGGCTGACCGCCGCAGGTCTGTGGCGGATGATCGTACCACGCGAATATGGTGGCGATGGCCGGGACTGGTGGGGCTTCACCGCTGCGTTGGAGGGACTTGCCGCCACTCTGCGCACCCCTGGCATGTTGCTTTCGGTGATCGCCCAGGCAGGCATGGTGCGGGCGCTCGATCTTTACGGCAGCGACAGCCAGAAGCGCGAATATCTGGGCCGTATCCTCAATGGAGAGCTGAGCGCTACCGCGATTGCTGATCCGGATACTGGCACCGATGTACGTGCGACTTCCTCCTTGCTGACCCCCGGCCCGAATGAGACATTCCGTCTGAGTGGGGCAAAATACAATATCGCACATGCGCCGGTCGCAAGTTTCATTCTTGTGGTCTGCAAGCTGAGTGATCACGGCCGTGAAGGTATCTCATTGGTCCTGCTGGATGCCGACAGCCCCGGCCTCAAAATTGGCGCACAGGATCGCAAGCTTGGCAATCTGGACCTGCCGACCGGTCAGATGACTTTTGACGATGTTCCGCTGCACTACGGCCATCTTCTGGGAGAACCGGGAGCCGGGCTTCGCAATCTGGTCAATATCGTCTCGATGGGGCGCCTCTACTACGGGTTGGTGGCGGCCTGGCTCATCGAACCAATGCTTGCCGAAGCCTTTGATTTCTCTAAGAAACGCAAGACCTTCGACGTGCCGATTATCGAACATCAATACATCCAGAAGAAGCTGACGGATATCCGTATCGGCACGGAAAGTGCAAAATGGGTGTCCTACGCCGCCCTGCACCAGCTGCTGAGCGGTGCGCCTGAGGCCGCGATGACCTGCTCGATCTCGAAACTGGTCGGTGCAGATACGATCGTGGAAGGCGCAATGGAGTTGATGAAGCTCTATGGCAGCAAAGGCTACCACGAGGGCCAGGTGACCACATTCCTGCGGGACGCACTGGCCTTTTGCAGCGTTGGCGGCACCGAGGAAATGCACCGTCGCAACATATTTGGCCAGATGACGCGGCTGCATGCAAAAGCCCGGAAAGTCGCAGAGGCTGCGACGTCGAAAACTCTAGAGCCCGCATAGCTGCGGGTGACTATTCAATGCACACTACTTGGAGAGAGATGATGCCCTCATCCACCTGCGCGACCGGCCTGCGCGTGTTCCCTTCTGCCGCCCTTGCCCTGGTCCTGATGTCTCTACCAGCCGTAGCGGTTGATAAACCGCAGGAGCAGGCCGTAAACCGCGTCGTCAATACCATTGATTGGGTCGCGGCCAATACCGCGCAAGCGGATGCAAGCAAGAGCGACCAGCGATTGATCGCCGCATTTATCGACACCGCTCCTGCCGGACTGGACGATGTGACCTTGCCCGTCCTTATCCTCGGTACCGATGCAAAGGTTGAACTGCCCGCGTTTCGCGGCCAGGAAAATGCCTATAGCGCCTACTATCGGCTGGATGGCGCCCAGCTCAGTGTGATGGGCGCTCGTACACTTCTGACAGAGGTTCCGGGCCTGTCATTCAAACATGAGGCCCGTAAATATGAGTCCACCGGCGACGGTGCAGATCATATGTTCAGCCGATTTGGCGGTTTCTATACCTTGCGGATCACCTGTGATGCCCCAACCGAAGATGTGCGCTGTATTGAACCCGGTTATCTCGCCGAACTGGCGCAGACCGTCACTGTTGTGAAGGGGGCGGTACAATGATGCTTCGCGCAAATAGGCTGGCGGCTACCGCCTTCGCCATTGCAATGCTTGCCGCCGTTTCACAGGCACAGGCGGACGATCGGTTCAAGGCGCCGGGCGACCTGATCAAGGATACCGGGGTTGGCCTGTCAATTGGTGCCGTTCTTTATCCAGAGATGCGTTTCCCGCTGGAGGATGGCCCGGCCTATGCCAACTCCCATGTCTACGCACCCGGTGGTTTCAAGGGCAACGGCGGAAGCCAGTGCGACACTGTCAACTACAGCTATCCCTGGCGCGACAATTTCTGTGAACTGCGCCGGTCAAATCTGCCGGTCTGTGCGTCAGGCGGTCATCAGGGCCAGGACATTCGTCCTGCCAGCTGTCAGGCCGACACCCATTGGGCTGTTGCGGTTGAAGATGGTGTGATCGCCCATGTCGGGCGGTTTGCCCTGACCCTGCAAACCCCATCCGGCACTCTCTATCGCTATGTCCACATGAATATGGACGATCTTGCCGTGGCCCCGCTGGACAAAGTTTCCAAAGGAGATCGCCTTGGAAAAGTGTCGAATGCCTGGATTTCGGATCTGCCGATCCACCTGCATTTTGACGTCAAGGACACCGTAAAGATCGGCGATGAAACGCGTTCAGTCTTTGTCCCCCCTTACAGCAGTCTGGTGACCTCGTATCGCCAACTGACAGACTGATCTGCCTGGCGGAAGAGGGGGCCCCTGACCTCTTCCGCCGTTTCCAATTCGGGGGTTTCAGCGCGACCGCTTCAAGGAATAAGAAAATGTCCGATACACTTTGGGTCTTTGCCTATGGATCTCTGATCTGGGACCCCGGATTTGAACCTGCCGAGCAACTGCCGGCACAGCTGGCCGGATATCAAAGACGGTTCTGCCTGAACTCTCTGAGATATCGCGGGACTTTTGCACGACCGGGTCTGGTCCTAGCATTGGACGCCGCGGATGATGCGATCTGCAACGGCGTCGCTCTCGCTGTGCAATCCGGCCAGGAAACCGAGGTTCTGAAGGACCTTCGCGCACGTGAGCTGTTCAACCCCGCGTATCGCGAGATTACGGTCCCGCTGACACTCGTCGACGGCCGCGTGGTTGAAGCGCTCACCTATGTCGTCAATCGTGACCACGAGCAATATGACAATCACAGCTTGGCCCGCCAGGCCGAAATCATTGCTCAGGCAGCCGGAGAACGCGGCCCCAACTGCGACTACCTGTGGAACACTGCCGATCATTTGCGCGCGCTTGGTATTGCCGATGAACACCTCGACTGGCTGTCAGCCGAGGTCAAAACCCTGCAAGCACAGGGCGCCGGCAGCCACCTACCCTAAGCCACCGCTCCCATAGGGCTGAGCCGCAGCTGACCCTCCGATAGAAACCGAATGTCGTGACCCAGGGCTGCCGCCACCATGGGATCATGCGTAAACACGATCAACGCAAGCCTTTCGGTCACCATCAGACTTCTAAACAGGCGCACGATAGTGTCGCGGCTACCGCTGTCCAAGGAGGCAGTGGGTTCATCGGCAATCAGACAGAGCGGCCGCGCCAGAAGCGCGCGTGCAATGACCAGGCGCTGTGCCTCACCTCCGGACAAATCCGCCGCGCGCTGAAACAGAAATCGATCGCTGTGCGGAAGGCCGACCTTATCGAGCAGAGCCTGCACATCGTACCGGTCGCCAACAGGTCTGGTCCGCAGATAGAGCCGGACGGCGTCTTGCATGACCTGATCAACAGTCATGTGGCGGGCCAGCGCCCGATGGGGATGCTGCGACACCAACGCCAGTTCACACATCCGGCACGCTCTGGGCTGCGCGGCGTTTGCCTCGCGCCACATGACGCGACCCGCCTGCAGCGGCTCATAGCCAGAAATCAGACGCGCCAATGTGGATTTGCCACAACCGCTCGGACCTGAGACAGCCAGACAATGACCCGGTCTGACCAGAGTAGAGATGCCGCGCAACAGAGGCGTTCCGTTGCGCCAGTAGGACAGGTCCTGCACGACCAAGCCCGATGGATCCGCTGGAAGCGCCTGAGGACGTGGGACCAACGGAGCAACTCCTCGACCCTCAGGCCGTCGTGGAACAGAGGCCAGATTACGCCGCCCTCCGCCGACCTTGGATCCAATAATCACCCTGTCCTGATCACGCAATTTGCCATTTTGCAGCGTCACCGTCCGGTCTGCCATTCTGTCGGCCAGATACAGGTCATGGGTTATGAGCAATTGGCTTCGTCGCGGTCTGCCCTGCTCCAGCAAGGCTACGGCCAACCCCAGATTGCCATGATCCAAGGCCGCTGTAGGCTCATCGAGGATCAGAACCGATGGATCGCGGGCCAGCGCAAGCACTGTCAGCACGCGCTGAATCTCTCCGCCGCTGAGATTGGCCGGATAACGATGCAAGAGACGCTGAGGAATATTGAATCGCTTACAAAACCTTATCGCCAGCGATCTCCGATCGCGAGAACGCGGCAGCAGCTCCGCAACATGTTGCAAAACTGTCTGATGAGGGTTCAGCGCGTCAGACAGCGCCTGCACAATGAGGCCTATGTCTGTCTGGCGCAGCCGACGCCGCTCGGCCACCGTCGCTCGCAGCATATCGACGCCCAGGACTTCAGCCCGTCCCGACCAACGAAATCCGTTGCTGTTGCGGACGGCCTGCTCGACGTGACACCCGGGAAGGATCCCCACCAGCAGCCGCGCCAGACAGGTCTTGCCGCTGCCAGAAGCCCCCAGAAGCGCAAGCGTACGTCCGCGTGGCACCTCAAAAGAGACACCCTTGAGGATTTCCCGACCATCGTGCCAGAGGCAGAGATTTTCGACCCGTATCACAAGGAAAACTCCGGCACAGCAGCGGAGCGTAGACTCCTGTCGCCCATGGTCAGCGTGACATGCAGCAGCAGCGACAGGAGTGCGGCCGGCGGCAACAGAAGCCAGACCCAGGCGCCACTATAAAGTTGGTCCATAGCCGATTGCATCATGCTGCCCCAGGTTAACAATCGCGGATCCGTGAGACCGAGGAACGCCAACCCGGACGATTTTAGTGCCGCCTGCCTTATGTTCTGGACCATCAATACCCCGCATAAGGGACGCAGCGCGGCAAACAGATGCCAGCGCCAGCAATAGAGCCACCCTGCCCCCATAGCGCGCGCATATTGAATGTTTTCGCGCTGTCGCTCCCTGCGCAAGACCGCAGCGGCGACACGCACGTCATCGCTCCAGCCCGTTATAACCAAAAGCAAAAAAAGAGATAAAAACCCAGGGTTTAACAAGGCTGCGAAGAGCAGAAGAACCAGCATTGTCGGCACGACCTGCACCGCATCAACGATCCGTAGCACCATTCCAGACAGAAACTGCCCGGAAAACACCACAAGGCTTGCTGCACCAATCGCAACAGTGGAGGTAGCCATGGCTGTTGCCACAGCTAGAACGAGAGTCGTTGGTGTGGCGAGTATCAGCCCGGTCAGTACATCCTGCCCGAGCTCGTTCGTACCCAGCCAATGCGCTGATCCGGGAGCAATCAGAACATCACGGCTGCTGCGATAATCAAGAAGTCCTGCCTGCCCAGCAAACCAGATGCCAAGGCAAACCACCATGACGCTGGCGGGTAACCACCATTGCCGAAGGACCAACGGCATTCAGCCACGCCTCGCGAGATGGATCACCAGACCATCGACAATCCAATTCGCCAGAAGCACGAAAGCCGCCATGAAAACGACTGCGCCCTGCAGCAGATCATAGTCACGGTCCAGAATCGCACTGTAGATGAGATAACCTGTACCGGGATAGGAGAAGACGATTTCCACAAAAAACACAGCTGTGATCAACCCGGTCAGCGTGTCGCCCAACCGTGAGAGACACGCAGGTATCAGGCTGAGGCCAATATAGGCCCATCTCAGCCTCCATGGTGAAATGCCCCGCGCACGCGCATTCAGCACGAAATCCCGTTGCGCCAGCGTCAGCGTTTCGGCCCGCGCTAAGAAATAGAACCGCGCCAGTTCATGCAGGGCCAGCGCAAGCGTCGGAAGGATGGCGTGGCGCATAATGTCCAGAGCGTGGCCCACAGGTCCGGCAGCAGGAAGCAGCGGCTCTGCCCCGGCGGTTGGCAGAACCGGCCAGAGGATGCCAAAGGCCAGGAGGAGCAGGACTGCACCGGTGAACGGCGGCAGGCTCGCCAATAACGTGACCACCGGTGTGACCCACCGATCGACAGTACCACCCGGCAACCGACCCGCTTCGATCCCCGTCAGGACGCCCCCGATAACGAAGATCGGAGTTGCTCCGAGGATCAGCAATCCGGTCCAGGGCAGTGCCGTGAGCAGAAGTTGCAGAACCGGAGCCGCATGGGGAATTGAGTAGCCCAGATCACCAGCCCAAAGGCCCTTTGCATAACGCCAGACCTGGGAGGCGATATCTCCGGTCAGACCCATGCGCCCCTGCAATCGGTCCAGTTCGCCCGACCCAAGACCGCGTGCCAGATCCGTTGACAGCATGACCTCCAGCGTATCGCCGGGCAACATCCGCGTCAGGATCGCGCATAATACCAAGACAACGCAGAAAATCAGAAATCGCAGCAGAAGCCCGCTCAGAAGCCGCGTGATTATTCCGGCGGCCGACGGTCCGGCATCCAACGACTCTGCCGGTGCCAACTCCAGCGGCATGGAAAAGACATTGGCCACCTGATCACTCCAGGAATATGGACTTATGCAAAGCCGACGGAATCCCGATTGCCACACCGCCGGGCATGAATGGCGCAGACAGTTTGTCATTAAAAACAGTTGCCATCAGCGGGTTCACCAGCATGTAAGAGGGAAGATTATCGGCGTAGAGTTGCTGGAACTTGGCCAGCACTTTGCGGCGTTCATCCTGACTCTGTGCTACGGCTTGCGCCTTGATCAATGCCGCCATTTCAGGATCCGCCGCAAAGCGGTCGCTGTTCCAGCCCCGACCAAAGACGCGGCGCTTGATATTGCCGGGATCTCCCAGCGTACTGGACGAGAACACCGTCAGGTCATAGTCCCCGTCAGCAACGAGGCTGTGCAAAGAGGCAACCTCCATAACCCGCAAATCGACTGAAAACCCAAAAGCTTCCAGCTGTTCGGCAATCACTCTGGCCGGTTTCACCTCGCGCCCATCAGTGATCAGTCGCAGGCGAATTTCATCCCCCTGAGCCAGCCACCTGCCTGCACCGTTCCGGATCCATCCCGCCGCCGTCAGCATCTTGCGGGCCAGAGCCGGATCATAGGTGTAGGCAGCGGTGGTATCATCGCTGTGCCACCTGGAGCCGGATTGGAAGTATCCCGTATCAGCAAGTTCCGCGCCGCCCGGATATGCGATGGCGAGCAGCGCGTTACGGTCAAGCGCATAGGCAATCGCCTGACGCAGGTCCTTGGATACAAACCGGCCGCGATGATTGAAACCCAGCCGCAGCACATGATGGCTGGGGGCTGTTGCGACATGGAAGCCAGCAGTTGTCGCCTCGGCGACCCTCTCGGGAGGCAGGTATGAGATCACGTCAACTTCACCGGCACCCATCGCCTGCAGCGCGGCATCTGGCCCCATTCGGACGATCCGGATCTGCGAAAACCGGGGCTTACCAAGAGGATGCTCTCCGGTCGTCTCAAGCAGGTAACGCCCCTGCGCCTTGTCATAACCTGTCAGGCGATAGGGGCCGCTTCCGATCGCAGCCTCTGGCGCTGCAAATCGGAAAGGATCCGCGACGCCTTCATAGATATGCTTGGGCAGGATCGGCACTGCGGAAAACAGGCCCTCAATCAGACCGTATTCTGCGCGTTTGACGTGCACCCTCAGGTCGTGCGGTCCGCTAACGTCGACCCGGTCAACGGATTTGACCGATCCAAATATATAAGGATGTTCAGCCATATAGCGGAAAGTAAACGCAACATCCTCAGCTGTGACCGTGGTGCCATCGTGCCATGCCGCGTCCCGCTGGAGGTCGAAATGATAGCTTAATCCATCTTCGGATCGGCTCCAGGCTCTGGCGAGGCCCGGAGCCGGATTTCCGTCCGTGTCTTGCCCGATCAGCGTATCGAAGATGTAGCTGGTATAGAGATAGCCGATGCCATTTTTTCGATGAACATAAGGCGCCAGCATACCGCGATCACCTTTACTGTCAGTGATGACCAGGTGCCCAAGCCGCTCCGGCTCCGTGGCCTTCAGCTCTCCCGCGACAAGTGTAGACCAACATGCGAGCGCGAGCCCGATCGCGGCAATACGAGCAGGGCAACGATGGCGTACAATTCGGTAGACTGAAAACATGGCATCACTTTATTCGTTACCGAAACACTCGCAGGAGACGCGCTACCAGCCGATGGTCGCGTCTGGGCGGGCATCTTCTTCGGGAACAACAGGTTTCAGGTCGATAACCGGGGTTCCGTCGATGCAGTCCAGTCCGCTGATCGTCAGCAAGCCATCGGACTGATCCAGCAGTTGCACCGCGCTCAATCCAATGGGATTTGGCCGGTTTGGCGCGCGGCTGGCAAAGATCCCCCTTGCGACCTGACTGCCTCGCGCCTGGCGTACCAAAGCGCTGCGGTCGGACTTATGCAGCCAGTAGAGAACCCAAAGATGAGAGGCGAGCTCGATGTTATGCAATGCAGCCTGATACTCGGGCGCCACTTCAATCCGGCTGGTTGCCGGGTTGCGACGTCCTGACATCGGGCATTCTTTGACCTCTGCAAATCCAGTGCGGATCACACCGATCGGTCTGATTTGAAACGTGTCGGATGGCACAGTCAGTAATTGCATCACATCAGTCATGGCGTCTCGCAATCGGTCTTGGGGAGGGAAAGGGCTGGCGGACCTGAAAGCACAGGTCTGGGCGGGCCACCGTCGAACGGTTTCTTTCTGATATGACGCAGTCCGGGCATCGTAAAATCGAAAGACCGGATGCGTGACCTCCATTTTTCTGAGGGCACGCTCTAGTTGTTGTGGAACCTTGAGGTCAGCGGAGCCTTTGGAATTCATGAGACCCCGTCTCCGATAAAACGATTGGCTTCGCACCCTGATCCGGCGGCATATCGTGTCCTGATAAGCGACCATAGGACCCTCAGACGCATGACCGATCAAAGCCACCCCGCAGCCCCGAAATCCACACCGCCAATGCCGCCGACAAGCCACACGCTACCGCAGCTGCTTCGTACGGGGCGATCACTGTGGACATTGCTGCTGATCTTCGCCTGTGCCGGACTCGCGGCGCTCGCGACCTGGGTCCACCTCGCCCCGGACCTGGCCATCGTCGCGGCACTCGCGGTGAGCGCAATCGGTTTGTGGGCGACTGGCCTCGTCCCTGAATATTGGACCGCTCTGGCGTTCTTTCTCGTCGCCGTCGTATTGGGAGTTGCTGCACCTGAGACGATATTCTCGGGCTTTCACTCTTCTACGTTCTGGTTGCTCTTCAGTGGCCTGGTCCTCGGTGCCGCGATCAAGCACACGGCCCTCGACAAGCGGGCCGCCAGCGTGCTGGCCCTGTTGCCCCTGCGCAGCTATGGCGGCCTGCTGAGTGGCATTGTCGTCTTCTCGGTCGCGCTGGCCTTTGTCATGCCATCCTCGATTGGGCGGATCATGATCCTTCTTCCGATAATCTCCGCCTTGGCTGAGCGCGTCGGTTTTGGTCCGGCATCAAATGGCCGGACCGGGATGCTGGCGGTTGCTACATTCGGCACCTTTGCTCCGGCCTTCACCATCCTGCCTGCAAATGCTCCGAACATGATCCTCGTCGGGATGGCGGAAACCATTTACGGACTCAATATCTCCTATTTCGATTATCTCCTGCTGCATTTTCCGGTGCTTGGCGTTGTGAAATCGGCAGTCTTGGTCGGGCTTGCGCTGATGATGTTCCCCGACCGGATACCGCCCCATAGCGTCGCGCCGACAACCACATCTGAACCATTCAGCCGGCAGGAGCGGGCGCTGAGCCTGGTACTGGCGCTTTGCCTGTTGCTGTGGCTCACGGACCAGATCCATATGGTGTCACCCGCATGGGTGGGTATGGCAGCTGCACTGATCTGCCTGCTGCCTGGTGCAAATCTCACACGCAAGGGGTGCATCAACACCGATCTGAGCTATGGGGCCTTACTGTTTGTCGCCGGCATCATGGGGCTGGGCGCCGTCATTTCGTCGGCGGGTCTGGGCGAAGCCGTGGTTGGTGCGGTCACTGGAACGGTTGCCTTTGCCGCGGATTGGCCGGTCTGGAACACATCTATCCTGATCGGGCTGTCGACACTGGTCGCGATGATTACCAATCTGCCCGGTGTCCCGGCCGTAATGACTCCGCTCGCCGGTGAGCTGTCAGAAGCAACCGGCCTGCCGTTGGAAACCGTTCTGATGACGCAGGTTGTGGCTTTCTCAAATGTCTTCCTACCCTTTCAGGCGCCGCCGCTGGTCGCTGCCATTCAGGCCGGAAACCTTCCAGCCAAAGCAATAATCCGTCTTTGTCTCAGCCTGTTCTTCATCAGCCTTCTGCTGCTTGCCCCGCTGGATCTTCTGTGGTGGCACCTATTGGGCATGCTCTGAGTTGCTGGCCACCTGACCGCGTAGAAGGCGCCCCCAGAAGAAAACCTGAGGGGCGCCTTCGGGACTTTCGATTTGTACGAGCGGCCAAAGCATTTCTACCTATAGCTGCACTTATCACGGACGAGGTACTCCGATGTTGACCCTGACCCCTTGGCGCCACCAGTTGCTCTCTCATGCCTCTATCGCAAGTTTGGCAACAGCCGCTCTTTTCTCTGTTAGCGGACCGGCGCAGGCTGAGCTGGCTGCCGATTGGCAAGAAACCGCGATGCGTTTCGTCGTTGAGGAAAAATGGCCCGGCGCGCAGCGCCAGCGCACGCTGGCGCTGCTGCATGCCGCCATGTTTGACGCTGCAAACGCCGTTGATGGCGCATACCATGCCTATGCCTACGACGGTGCGCAGGATCCGACTGCGGACAGACGCGCAGCGGTAACGCAAGCGGCCCTGACCGTAATGCAGCAGCTGATGCCCGAGCGCGCAGCAGATCTGGCAATGGCGGCGGAGACTGTCCTCGCCGAGGTGACAGATTCAACCGCCCGCGCAGCGGGGATCCGGCTCGGTACCGCAGCTGCGCAGGCGGTGTTGGACAAACGCGCCGCCGACGGCGCTGATTTCGCAAACGACTTCACCCCCGGACCAGGCGAAAATGGCATCTATCAGCCTACCTCCGAACGTCCGATGGTTGCTCCGAAAATTCGACATATGCAGCCCTTTGCACTCACCTCCGCAAAGCAGTTTGATGTCCCGCCACCGCCACAGCTCGACAGCATGCAATTCCAGCGTGATCTGGCAGAAGTCGCGCAACTCGGCGGCTCCACCTCGCAAACCGATCCTGATCTTATCGCAATCGCGAAGCTTCACGCCGGGTCTGGATCAGGCGCCTGGAACCAGATCGCCCGTGACAGCAGCCGCGCATGCGCCCTGCCACTGGTGGAGGAAGCGCGAACCCTGGCGCTGTTGAATATCGCATTGACCGACGCTCTGGTTGCCGGGTTCGATGCCAAATACACCTACCAGTTCTGGCGGCCGGAAACCGCGCTGGCCGCGGTTGGCAACGGGTACGATCATCCGCAGCTCGACACCATGGACGGCTGGACGCCGCTGGTGGCGGCGCCGATGCACCCGGAATACCCCTGTCAGCATTGCACCAGTGGCAGCGCTGCGCAGCAGGTGATGGAAGCGGTATTCGGCGCCGATGAGTTCACCTTTAGCTTTGAAGGCAAGGATGGCTATAGCCGCAGCTATCAAACCTTTGCCCAATTTGCGGAGGAAGAAGCAGAATCGCGGGTCATCGGAGGGGTTCATTATCGACGCTCCAACACGGTCGGCGACATGCTGGGTTATCAGATCGGCAGCTATATCAGCGCTGAGTTTCTGTCACCCGTAGCCTCCGCACAGGCCGTGAGCGGCGGGGGCGGTGCCGATTGCGCCGGTATCCTCTCAACCAAATTGTCGCAATAATCCCTCCCCCGCAGCAAGTAATCTGCCTGCTGCGGGGCTACGGCCGCGGTGCTTGATCCGGTCACCGCACTTATCCAGCCAAGGAGCCAGACCATGGCGCAGCCTAATTCTGCACAGATGGCCGCTTTCTTGAGCCTTGGGCTGGTCCTGATCGGCGATCCAGCCATCGCCCATGAACCCTGGCTGCTTACGCCTGACGAAGTTCTCTCGCTTTCTCAAGCGACGGTACCGGACCTGTTTCGCAGTCCGATCCTGCTGATCGGCTTTGCGTGTCTTGCCGCAACCGCCATCTTTGGGATGGTCCTTGCCGGACAAATCCTGCGCCCATGGGAGGACCGCATCTGTAAGCCCCTGCAGAAATGCAGCGCCGCTTGGGGGACCTTATGTCTGCGGATCGGACTGGGAACGACGGTCGGTCTGAACGCGCTTGGAGGTTTGCCGCGCCACGGAACCGAGATGTGGAGCACGCCAACGCTCTTCGTGCCAGATATGCAGTTGGCTCTGATCCCAGGTTGGGACTGGCTGGCCCTGCCTGCACTGATTTCATCGGTCTTTCTGGTGCTCGGTCTCGGCACACGGTTCGCCGCCTTCGGCATCTTATGTCTTGTCGCCCTTGGCAGTCTCCTCTTCTCGCTCGATTTCATCGCCTACTACGGCTTCCATTTCGCCGCCCCCGCGCTGTTGCTGCTGCATTTTGGCGGCGGGTCACTTAGCGTCGATTATTACTTGCCGCCAGGTTTCCCTGCACTTCTGCCCAATGCCCCCGGTTTGGTCTGGTGTCTGGTTCAAGTCACCATGGGCGGAACTTTTGCAACCATTGCCATCCTAGTGAAATTCCTTCAACCGACGCTGCTGATCGCCATACTCGAGCACGGCAACATGTGGTTCTTTGGACTGCCGCTGCCGTTTGTCGCGCTGATCATGATGGCAATCGAGCTGGTCGCCGGTGTGCTGTTGGCGCTGGGGCAGCTCATCCGGCCAATCGCAGTATTCCTTCTGTTCGCCTTCACCTTCTTTGCCGTCAGCCTGGCAGAATCTCCGCTGCTGCACGGCAATCTTTACGGCGTCTTCCTGTTTTTCCTGCTGCACGGTGGGGCGCCTGTCGACCTATTGAGACGGCCGCCTCGCCTTGGTGCACCTCAGACGGTATGAGAATAGATGTTGAAATTCGTCTTCAGCGTCAGCATGCTCGCCTCGGCCCCGCTGATTGCCATTTGCGCCGGTCTGCCTCTTGTGGCGATGATCGACGAGCTGCCGGCAGCACTCTTCGCCACCCTGCCAGACGATCACCCGCTACCCGAGCTTGATGTTACAGCGAGCTACACGCCAGTCGATGGCTGGCATCTGAAAATCGAGGTTGAGAATTTCGTGTTTACCGATCTTTGCTTCAGCGAGGCCAAGGCTTTGGCCCGCGGCCATGCCCATGTCCATCTGGGCGCTGAGAAGATCGTAACCGCCTACCAGCCTCATATCGTAATCGGGCATCTGCCAAGCGGGACGCATGTGATCACCGTCTCGCTGCGGGCGCAGGACCATCGCGTTCTGGGGCGACCGGGGGGAGGCATGTTTGTCAAAACGCTGTTGATCAAAGCTCCCTGACAGGCACCAAACGGCGCAGCAGGTGCTGCACCGTATCACCTCAGATTACATGCTGCGGGCTAACCCGCCGAAGGCAAACGGCTTTGCAGAATCTGCACCACCTGCTCCGGATCAGGGAGCGAATGATGCCCATGCTGGATCTTTAGCAAGGGATCGTAGTTCTCGCGCCATACCGGCTCAAAAACCTCATAACCGTCCTCGCGCAATTGCATCACGTTCCGGCGGACCGCGGGTTTTTCCCACATGGGGCCACCCATCACAGGAAAGAGCAGAACCGGGAAAGTCGCCGCAAGGACAACGGTGGTCAGCCGGTTCTGCGAGGACCCGTGCGCAATCGCCGAAAGCGTGTTCGCTGTAGTCGGCAGGATGGCGAGAATGTCATGATCCGCTACAATACGCCCCGGCTTGTCTGTCGGCCAGTCCTTCGGGTTATCGCCACTGATCACCCGATCAAGGAACAGTGCAACCGCGTCCATGTTTACAAATTTCGTCGCTGTCGGAGTGAACAGCGCGGTCAGTTCACAGTCGATCTCATTTTTGATTGCTCGCAGATAGAGCGGCAGCATTGTGGCATCCAGAGAGCCGGTAACGCCAATCAGAATGCGCGGGCGTGACGGGGTGTCGATCTCGGTGTTCGTCATCGAAAATATCCTATCTCAGTTGAATGTCTGACTATTCAGCGGGCTGTGTGACAGACGCCTCTGGCCTATCCGATGTGACAACAGCCACAGCCGCAATGCCGGTCCTCTCCTGCGGAACAGGCGGCCAGGTCTTCATCACCAGCGTCAGCAGATCAAAGCGCGCCACGACCGCACCGCAGGCATTCAGCACACAGCAATCCCATCGCACATCGCCAAAAGGCGCAGAGGCACGCGGCGTGATCTCCTTGCAGGTCACGCGAACATGCAGGCAGTCGCCAAAATATACCGGCGCATGAAAGCGCAGGTTGTCGGAACCAATATTGGCCAAGACCGGGCCCGGTGCCGGATCGACAAGCAGCCCATTCGCAAAGGAAACGACCAGCTGGCCATGCGCCACACGGTCGTCAAAAAACGGATGCGCACGCGCGGCCTCCCGGTCCATATGAGCGTAGAAGACATCACCGGTAAAATGGGCAAACTGCTCAACATCCTGTTCGGTGATCTTTCTTGTCTCGGTGATTAGCTGGTCGCCGATGCGCAATGTTTCCAGTGACTTGCGGAACGGGTGACCATTGCGTCTGGTTTCAGCGCCCTCGACCCAACGCCCCGTCAACGCCGTCAGCAACTGCGGCGGTGCGTGAATTTCTGTCCGCATCATATAGGCCGCAACTGCGCGGCGAATATCCTCGGAACCGCAGACCTGACTGTGATGCGTAGCGGAAAAGAGACGCGGAACGGTTGGATCGGTTGACAGCTCCAATGCCTGACGCGCCATTTCGCTGCCGCAAATTCTGACCTGGCCTTCTGCGGAGGTCAGACAGGCGGCAGCCTCCTGCGCCAGCGGACTGTCATTGGTAAAGACGGTCGAGAACCGCGAACAGGGCGCCAGATTGGCCAGAGCAATCGCATCACATAGGCTGTCATAGGCCATCACGGTTGCAACCGACCCCTGCACAAAGGTCTCGTGGATGACAGAGGACTGGGCAGGCTGGCGACAATGCAGCAGCACTGGTGCGAGAAATGCCCCCCCTTCCGGTGTCGCCGCGAGGATAGGCCCGGATACCACATCGGCGGCGCGGCGCAGCTCGGCAAGCGCGTTCTGAGCCGTCTCCAGATGCGCCCGCGACACCAATGGGCCCATCTGCGTAGCGGGGTCATCCGGCTGTCCAATAACGATCTCGGATAGGGTTTCGACCAAACGCTCCACCACTTCATCCTCGCGGTAGCGCGGCAGCAGAATGCGACGCACCGCGTGACGCCGTTGACCCGCCCGCAGGATCAATTCGCTGCGGATCTCGCGGAGGAAGAACTCAAATTCCGGGCTCCCGGGTGCGACATCACTGCCTAGAATCGCCGCAGACAGACCTGTCTCACAGGATTGAAAGCGTACCAGACCTGCGGCAATCCCTGGCTGCTGTCGCAACTTCCGGGCGACGTCGCGCCCTCCGGCAAAGCTGACCGCATCACCTGCGGCCAGATACTCCAACACCCCGAGGGGCGGACAATAGAGCAACTGCACTGCGCCGGTTGGCAGCGTTTGGCTCTCATGGATCAGTTTTACCAGACGTTCGCTCACACAGGCGGTGGCGGGATCAGGGCAGATGATGCAGGGCACACCGGCGATCAGCGCGGGCGCGATCTGCTCCAGCAGCCCCGATACCGGGCTATCCAACGCGGTGATATGCACGGCAACGCCAGCAAGCGGGGCCAATATCTGTTGTCGACCGGTTGCGTCGGCCGGTCCGATAGCATCTTCAAGATGCAGCACAGGGGCATTGGGCAGGGATTTCAGCGCCTGACCTGCCAGCGCCGCAAGACGCGCAATGCCAGCGTCGACGTCCAGCAGGCAATCGTGCCGCGTCGCGCCGATCGTCAGGCTCTCACGATATAGCCCTGCGCGGCTGTCGTTCAGAACCCGTGCTAGAGACCGCAGCCGTTGCGCGCGATCGTGGAATCCCATGGCGCGCAGCGCCGGCCCGCCAATCGCACGTGCATAGTCGACCGCCTCTCGCCCGTCATCAGCACTGAAGGACAGGATCGCATTCGGTCGATCGGTCGCGGCATTGGCAAGGCTCAGTGTCTCACCCGGGCGATGCTCCCAATTATCCGCAACCAGACTTTGAAGAAAACGGGGTCGTTCTACATGATCTGTCAAGTCAAAGCCCTCTTGCTGCTGCATCGCGGGAGTTTCCGGCTACCTGACAGCAGGACGCCACATGGCTCATCCGATCTGCATCAGGAAAGTCCGGTCATTCCGTCCTAAGGTCTCAGCCAAAGCCGGTGCCACATCCAATCGAAAGTTCGAAAACAGCGCCTCAGGATTTCTGAGGCAGACCTGGGCAGCCGACTTGATCAACGGGGTTCCAAAACGCGCCGAGGGGAAGCCTCAGGATTTTCGATGTGCAATTTCGACCGCCCGCTGCCAGCCTGCGCAGGCTTAAACAAGCGCCGCCATAATCTACCTATTCATCCGAGGGAACACGCAATGACCGGAACCGAAGCCTCTCGATACACGCAGGAGACAACCATCCCCAGCAGGCCGACAGGTCCCCGGCATATTTGTGTCGCAGGCGCCTCCGGTCTTGCAGGCGCGCATATTACCCGCGCAGCCCTTGCACTCGGTTGGCGCGTGACCGGTACACTGCGAGATGCGACGGACAGCTCAAAAACCATTCACCTGATGGCCCTGCCCGGTGCCAAGGAGCGGCTCCGACTAGTCTCAGCAAATTCTGCTGATCCTGAGAGTTTTGCCCCCGCGCTTGATGGTGCCGACGCATTGGTGATCGCCTGCCTGCCCTCCATCCGCAAGGCGCCTGATGGGACTGCTGCGGGTGACCTGGATCGGGAAACGGGCCTGGAGCATTGCGTAATACCCGCACAATCAGCCTGTCACAATCTGATCGAAGCAGCACATCTGAGCGGTATTTCCGATATCGTCCTACTGTCGAGCACGGCATCCGCCGAGCCAGAGAACGCGCCCCGGATCAAAAATGAACTGCGACACCACTCCGATTTCGAGCTTCAAATCCAGCAGCGGAAATTCATCGCCGCACAGAAAACGGCAATGGAAGTTGCGGCGGCGCGCCTTGCACAGGACCGGGATCTGCGTCTGATCATCTTGCTGTCAGGGATGATCGTCGGACCCGGTGTTCTGCCCTGCCATGATCAAGGGCATATTCTGGGGCGCCTCCGTGAGATGGCGGTCGGGGCGCATCCTTGGCATCATCAGACGCCAAAGGGGTCCATGTCGCTGATCCATCCCTCCGATCTGGCGGCGCTCTGTCTGGCCGCCCTGCAAAAACCGGGGTCCGAGGGACGTTATTTCGCAGTCGCCAGAAGTTGGCAATGGACCGAAATCTACAGCGAAATCGCCAAATTTGTTCCAGTAGGTGCCTTGCCAACCGCTGTCCCCAAGGGGACAAATCCCGTGCCGCCGACGCAGTTTGACTTCACCAGACGCGACAGTCTTGCAGTGCCACGGCACGGGTTGGCAGCTATGATCGCCAGCTTCTTTCACTGGTTGGATCGTCATGACCATCCAGACTTCGGCAAGGTTACCGCCGGCGCGCATCCGACAGGGGCTACCAACCGGTAGCGGCTATCACCGGGCCAGATCAGACCGCATCGCTGAGGTCGGGAAACATGTGGCCCGCCGCCCAGCCGCCTCTTGCCAGCGGCCGATCGAACGACGGGTCTTGAACCCCGCGAGCCCGTCGGCGCCGCCGACGTCATGGCCAAGTCGCTCCAGCCCGCGCTGCATCGCCGCGACGTCAGATCGCAACATGTTGTCGACCTGTCCCCATTGACCTTGGAAATCTCCGACGCCAAACTGAATGCGGTCACCGACATGCCCCACAAAAAGCGCATAGAGGTCGCTCTTGTTGTAGTCTTTCAGCACATAAAAGTTCGGGGTGACCAGAAACGCGGGACCATTCCGCCCAGCGGGCAGCATCAGATAGGCAACGCCGTCTTGTTCATGCTGCGGAAACGGCCGTCCAGAACTGCGCCGGACACCCAGCTCTTCCCAGTCACGGATGGTTTGCCCCTGATCCGGGCCTTCTAGGGCACATGAAACCGCATCCGGCAGGGAAACCTCAAACCCCCAGTCTCGCGATTTGTCCCAGCCATGGCGCGCCAGATAACCACCGATAGACGCAATTGTATCTGCCTCGGAACGCCAAATATCAGCACGACCATCGCCGTCGCCGTCTTCGGCAAACTTGAGAAAACTGGAAGGCATGAACTGAGGCTGGCCCAATGCGCCAGCCCAGCTGCTCTTCATCACATTGCCCGGCGCATGACCGGCCTCGGCGATCTGCAGGGCTGCAATCAATTCCTGGCGAAAATAGGGAGCGCGGCGGCTCATGAAGCCCTTGGTGCCCAACACCTCAAACACATTGTGAGGGATCTTCACCTGACCATAGCCGCTCTCGCGCCCCCAGATCGCCAGAATAATCCGCCCCGGTACTCCGGTACGGCGTTCGGTCTGTTGCAGGGCAGCTGCATGTCGCTTCGCCATCCGGCGTCCGACCGACGTCGCACCGTCAACAGAGCCGCGATTGAAGTAGCGCCCCGGCGCGCCAAATTCCGCCTGGCGCTGACGACGAGGAGGGTTGGCCTTAGTGCCCGGCGGGACCAGATCCGGCAGATCCCAGTTTAGTTTAACCCCGGAAAACGCAGTATCGAAGGTCGTCCGTCGAACGTCGGCAGCCTGTGCCTCGGGCCATATCTCCTGCAGCAGCCAGCGCTGAAACTGGCCCTCAACCTCTGCACGATCCAGAGCCGATGCGGCCCCCAAGGGGAGCACGCAACAAAACAGAAAACACAGTAAACGAGCCACCACACTCAACCCTCCCGCCAATCGCAAAATGAACGCGCAACAGGCTGCCCTATTGCCGTCGGAACTCGTCAGACGCCCGCAGCCGCCAGTGGTCATTTCATCCGGCGGAGACCGGAACTTCAAGGCTGACTTTCTTGCGCCCCATTACAACCGAGGTCCGGAACCGTCGCACATTTGAGTCTTCGAAAAACAATCGTTTGGTCAGTTCTTCAAAGGCCTCCATATCAGATGCGGTGCAAATCAAACAGAAGTCCGCTTCGCCGGTCAGATAGTAGCACTGCTGGACCATCGGTTCGGATCCGGCCCGGCGGGTGAACGCGTCGATCTGATCGAGGCGCTCACGCTCCAGCTCGACCATCACCACAAATGTCATGGGCATACCAACCTTGGCTGGATCGACAAGCGCGATCTCACCGGTGATCACCCTGCGCTCGCGCAGTGATTTCAGCCGCCGCTGAACCGAGGCCGCAGACAACCCTGCCTGAACCGCAAGTGATTCCAGCCCAAGCCGTGTATTGCGCTGCAGGAGTGTCAGCAGGGTCACATCAGCCTTGTCGAGTCTTTCCCCCATACTTGCCCCTCATGATGCAAGAATTTCTCGTAATGTACCCAAATTTGATCGGAATACAGCAACAACCTTTCCTAGACTGGCCCCATGAACAAGATCAATGTCACGCTCGACCCCGCCCAGCCCCAGCAGATGCTGACCGCCTGCCCGGCCTATCGCGCCTCGCCGCTTGTCCAGCACGAGGTCGACGGTCAGCAGGTGTGGATCAAGGATGAAACCAACAGAATGGGTCTTGGGGCCTTCAAGGCGATGGGCGGTGTCTATGCGGTAGCCCAGCTGCTGATACGCGAAACCGGTCTGACAGCGGCGGATCTGGCCAGTGATCTCGGGCGGGCCGCTGCTTCAGGGGTCACCTTCGTCTGCGCCAGTGCCGGGAACCATGGCATGGCCGTCGCCGCCGGGGCACGTCTTTTTGGCGCTAAATGCCGGATCCACCTGGCCGAGACTGTACCTGAGGATTTCGTGCAGCGGCTCCGAGCAAAAGGGTCTGAGGTGATACGCTCCGGCGCCACCTACGAAGAGAGCATTGCAGCGGCTATCAAGGATGCCGCAGAAAGTGGCGCAGTTCATCTCGCAGATGGTTCCTGGCCCGGCTACACCGAGCCACCCCGACTGGTAATGGAGGGCTATACGGTCATTGCACAGGAAATGCGCGACAGTTTTGCGCGCTCTGGTCAATGGCCGACCCATGTCTATTTGCAGGCCGGCGTCGGCGGTCTGGCCGGTGCTATAGCTTATATGATCCGTGCAAACTGGGAAGTTCAGCCTGAAATCATCGTTGTTGAGCCGGATGCCGCGCCCTGTCTTCAGCATAGCGCGCGGGCGGGCGAGATGGTGACGGTTGAGGGTCCGGTCTCCAATATGGGGCGGCTCGACTGCAAGACACCCTCAATGCTTGCCTATGAGATTCTGTCAAAGACCGCTGATCGCTATTCCACTATTTCCGATAGGGCCGCTCTCAGCGGCGTTGATGCCGCCGCAGACCTCGGAATCCCCAGCACCCCGTCGGGAACAGCAGGCCTAACCGCCCTTTTGCATGACATCAAGGTTGGCACATACCCTGAGATGCGCCCATTGGTGATCCTATCAGAAGGCAGGGTCGAAGATGCCTGATCTGGATCTTGTCGCCTTTCGTCGCGATCTCCATATGCACCCGGAGACCGGGTTTGACCTGAACCGCACCTCCGATGCGATTGCGAAGGTGCTGGAAACGGCAGGATTGCAGGTCACCCGCGGGATCGGCGGGACGGGGGTTGTCGCCACGCTCCGACGCGGCGGGGACAACACGGGGATTGCTCTGCGTGCTGATATGGATGCGCTCCCGATTGAGGAAGCCACGAACCTCTCCTATCGCTCGCGAACGCCCGGGCGATTTCATGGCTGCGGTCATGACGGGCATAGCACGATGCTCCTGGGCGCTGCCCTTCGCCTTGCAGCTGACCCAACATTCGACCGCACCGTCCATTTTCTGTTTCAACCAGATGAGGAGAACGGCACAGGCGCGGCCGCGATGATTGCCGATGGTCTGTTCGACCGCTTTGACATCAGCCGGATCTACGGACTGCACAATATGCCGGGGCTGCCAATCGGCCAGTTCGCAACCCAGGCCGGCCCTTTCTGTGCCTTTGAAGATAACTTTGAAATTAGGATTACTGGGCGCGGCGGCCACGCCTCGATGCCTGAAAAAGCGATTGATCCGATTGTGACCGGGGCCGCAATCGTGACCCAGCTTCAGACCATTACTTCGCGCTCCGTTTCTGCCCGGGATCATTGCGTTGTCTCCGTCACGGATTTTGAAACCGATGGTGCGCGTAATATTCTGGCGAGTAACGTCGTAATATCAGGGGATTGTCGTGGTTTTGAGGCAGATGTCTCTGCCAGGATCGAAGAGAGGATGCGGGCCATTGCCAATGGGATCTCCATGGCACATGGGGCCGTCTGCGAAGTGGACTACTCCACGTCGTTTCAGCCTCTGGTCAATGAGCCGGAGGGCACAGCGCGTGCCGTGGCTGCGGCTGGACGGGTCGGCAGCGTTGACCCCGCTTACGGGCGTGTCGGGTTTTCGGAGGATTTCGCCGCGTTCCTGCAACATCGGCCCGGGGCATTTGTCCTGATGGGCAATGGCACGGAGGGCCCTCACGCCATGCCGTTGCACAATCCCGGGTATGATTTCAACGATGATGCCATCGACGGGGGCGTCTCCTATTGGTGCGACTTGGCCCGCTCAGGATAATCCGCTGCTATTGCTCGGCTCAAACGGCAAGGTAAACACAACCCGCATGCCATTGGAGCCATCCACCTCCGTCGTGCCCGCATATTTCCCAACCATGCTGCGGATCATCCGCCAACCGAGCGACCCGGACCGCTCGGGCCTGGCATCACCCTCAGCCAAACCATGCCCATCATCAGCAATCACCAGCTGCAATGCCTCGTCCTGCTCTGTCAGTTCGATCAGGATTTCCCCATGATCCCGCCCGACAAAAGCGTGCTTGTAGGCATTTGTCAGCAGCTCGCCCGCCAGAAGGCCCAGGTCAATCGCCATCGAGCTCGGGATTTCGATGTCATCGCCGCGAACTGCGACCGCCACCTTAAGGACCTCTGAGTTGAACGCCCCTTCGGCATTGGCCGCAACCTCCCGCAGGAAAGGCAATGCCTGCAAGTGATCGACCCGCGCGGAGCGCTGCAACTGCTCATGCACCCGGATGACGGATTGAACACGTGCCTCCAGATCGGACAGCACAGAAATCGTCTCCTCAGACTCTGCCCCACGTCGACTCATTCGGATAAGGGCACCGATCAAGGCCAGATTGTTGCCGGTGCGGTGATGCACTTCCTTCATCAGGAGATCACGCTCCGTCAGTGCCTCAAGCAACATACGGTTCTGCTCCGCCAATTCTGCGGTCGGATCTGCGCCGCGTATCTTGCTGATGGCCTCTGTCGCGGCCTGCGTCGCCTCGCTCATCTCATTGCTTCTCAACGGGCTGAGAAACAGCAGCTCTATCTCCGTACCCTCCGGGTTGCTGCGCACCGAATGATGATCCGCGAGGCGTGACAGACCGCGCAACCCCAGCCCCAGACCCGCCCGGGCTGACGCTGCTGCGGCGCGCCGTCCGCGCATGATATCATCAAGTCCCTCTATCCCCGGCCCCTGATCCGTGATGGTGGCCCGTAGCGCCACCTTGTTGCTTTCGTCCCTCAGGCCGAGCCGAACCCGCCCGCCGCTGGCATGCTGCTGTGCGTTGCGCGCAGCCTCAAGCAGGGCCGTTACCGCCCGCGTTTGGGCAAACGTGCCGAAATGCAGCGCTTTGGTAATCGCCATCGCAATAAATCGCAGCCTCAGAACATCCTGTTCCGTGTCGATTTTCACCGTTATCAATGCCGTAGACACGAGGTTAGCTCTCTTTCGCGATTTTGATGACCGCCAGACCCGCGTCGTCGCGTCCACGGAAGTTCTCAGCCATAAGTTTCCCCGCAATCAGCAAGGCTGAACGCATCAGCAAAGCGGGTTTTTCGTGCAGGTCTCGTAAAGTCAGAAGACCGTCACTGTGCAAGATAACCGTATCACCGGGCAACAGGTCGATCTCGTCCGAAAACGGCGCAACCGGACCGGCACCAAGACGACCGTCACGGGTCGCAAATCGCTTGGTTTCGCCCAGTCGGGCGCGGATTGTCGCGATATTTCCAACGGCGGCGTAGGACATGCGCCGACCGTCCGCAGCCACGGCGACACAGGCCGCAACCGCCCCGCGTGTGGCGGCGATTTCATCTGAAATATCTGTCAGCGTTGTCGCGGGGGTCCGGCCTCGCCTCTGGGCAAACCCATGCACCACGGCATCGGCGGCGTCAGCAGCGCGATGTCCATGGCCTAGACCATCACAGAGGATCAGATCCAGCCGCCCGTCCGACCGCGCATTGTGACGTACACAGGCCAGATCCCAGCCGTCCCCGCAGCGCGTTTCCGCCGGATGCGTCACCAAAAGCCCCGCAACCTCCATCGCGGCAGGTCGATAGGGTGTCTGCCGGAACTCACAGGCGACCACCGTGCCTTCGTCGCGGGTCGAATAGATATCGAAATGGTCCGACAGGCGCTGCATGGCGCCAAGACCAAGCCCCGCCGAATCCTCGCTGCTGATACCGTCCCGCATCATCTTTTCCAGACTGTCGATCCCCGGCCCCTGATCGACAACGATCAGCGCCAGACGCGGGCCCTCGACCCCCGGCATGACCTGCATCAGGCAGCGACCGCGCTTGGCATAGCGCAAAACATTGGTCGCCGCCTCGCTGGCAACAATTGCGATTTCCTCAATCCGGGCGCGTGAAAACCCGGCCGTCTGCGCCAGCTGACGTGCCGTGCGACGACAGACCGAAACATCGCTTGGATCGGCAAGGGGCAGCCAGTGGGTCATATGCGAGCCATCATTGTCACGCGTGTTCCTTTACCATATTCGGTCACGACGTCGAACACATCAGTCAAACGCTGCGCACCGCCAAGACCGCGCCCCATACTGCCTGCGGTGCTGAACCCGTCCCTGAGCGCCGCGTCCAGATCAGCGATACCAGGTCCATTGTCGATACACACCACGCTGATTGCGGTGGGGTCACTGTGCATATAGATACGCGCTTCGCCGCCGCCACCGTGCATGATAACATTTCTTGCAATCTCGCTGACCGCTGTGACAAATCGGGTTTTCTGACCCGCGCGTGCACCGCGTCGTTCCATCTCTCGGCCAGCCATTCGGCGCACATGAATAACGTCACGGTCCCTAATCAGCGCACATACGCCAACCAGAACACCATCTGTGGGCATCATCCCCGGCTCTGCGCCCGCAGATCACGCAGGGCATGTGTAAGGCTCAGCGCGGTCTTGCTTTCAGAAAGATCCATACCCAGCTCAACCAGCGTCATCGCGACCGCCGGGCGCATACCCACGACATAAGTCTGCGCATCCAGCAGCTTGGAGACACCGGCCAGCTGCGCCAGAATACGGCCAACAAATGTATCGACAATCTCCAATGCGCTGATGTCCATCACAACTGCCCGAGCCGCATCAGCCACCACACGTTCGGAGAGCGCTTCCTGCAGATCCAGAATATCGGTATCCGAAATATCTTCCTGGATTGCCACCAGCAGCACACCTTCGACAAAGTAGATGGCCGATGCCGCAGACATGTCAGTGGTCCTTCTTTTTGACGATCGCGTAGCCGACCCGATCCAACGCATCTGCCAACCCGTTGCGAATGGTCGAGCGGGTGGTCACTTCACCGACATCAACGCCCAGCTGCACCATCGTCTGGGCAATGGTCGGGCTGATGCCGCTGATAATACATTGCGCGCCCATCAGCCGCACAGCCGCTGCCATACGCAGCATATGCTGAGCCACCTGGGTATCGACGGTCTGCACGCCGGTCAGATCAACGATCACCACTTCCGCCTCACGACGTAAAATGGTTTCCAGCAGGTTCTCCATCACCTCCTGCGCGCGCGCTGAATCCATCGTCCCGATCAAAGGCAGCGTCAGCACCTTGTCCCATAGTTCGACCACAGGCGTGGACAGCTCCTGCATCTGGTCGCGCTGCTGTTCGATGATACGATCCCGCTCGGCGATGAACACTTCGGCGCAATAGACCGCAAAGGCATCAATCACCCGGCTGATGAACCAGATTTCTTCGACAAGCTGGCTGGGAAAATCGGCGAGTTTATCTTTCAACCGGTAAAAAATCGGCGCTTTGAGCGCCAGCACAAAGGAGGCCATATCACTGGGCGTCACACCCCGTGAACTGCGCTCCTGGGTGACTTCGACCAGCACGCTGCGCAGCTCTGCCCAGGCGTCGCTGGAGAGATCAAATCGATCACCGGTCGCACCGTTTTCGATCCCCGAGATCAACGCGCGCATCAGGCCACTGGTCTGCTCGCGCCCCTCTTTATGGCTGAATAGATCGGTCCGCTGCACACCTTCATCGCTCTGGGTCGTGATCCAGGCGCTGACAATCTCTTCAAAATCATGCTGCAAGATTGTGAGTACAGTTTCAGTAGCGGTTTCGGTCATCTCTACCTCGTTTGGGCTGGGGACCCGGTATCTGACGACCCGGAAGCTCCGCTGGATTGGTCGATTGATAGCGCTCCCTTCCCCGGTCTGTAAACATAGATATTTTGCAATAACTGAGACGGCAGTGGAAATTTTCCTTTTTTTCTGTGAGGATAGAAGACTATGATCATATCCCGACACACCCGATGATCTGTCGCTCCACAAAAAAGGCAAAACATGTCCGCGCCGCAAACAGCCGCTATGATCGCCTTCGACAGCTTTCTTCTGCGCTGTTGTCTTGCCGTCGCTCTGGGGCTGCTGGTCGGACTGGACCGCGAGATAAAGCACAAACCTCTGGGCGCGCGAGCCTATATGCTGATCTGCCTGGGCTGCTGTGCCTTGACCATACTGACGCTTAACCTCGCCGCAGCCGCTGAAGAGGGGACCGCAGCCATTGATCCGTCACGAACCATTCAGGGTATCGTCGGCGGCATCGGGTTTCTTGGTGCTGGTGCCGTTATGTCTACGACAGAAGCGGGCAGACTTCGCGGTGTAGGGAGCGGTGCCGCAATATGGGTTGTCGGCGTCGTGGGGATTGCGGTTGGTTTTGGCTTCCTTGCCGAAGCCACAGCGGTTGCGGTGCTGTCGTTTCTCATCCTGACGATCGTGGATTGGGCGCAACAGCACCGGCCAGATCTCGACAATGCCAAGGATGACTCGCGGGACGACAACTGACCGCCGCCGACCGGGCTGGCGCAAATACTGCACCAAATCACCGATCTGACGCGAGCGGCAATTGCATCTTCTCCCCTGCACCATATCTTGAAGCAAGCAAAAGGGAGCACTGCGAATGACCACTCGGCACCCCGGTCAGCCCTCGGACCGCACAAGCGGCCATACCTCCGGGTTGAGCCGCAGCGAGGCACGCGCCGCGCAAAATGCTCGCGATCTCGAAAATCACCTCAGCTGGCTCGACAGCATCACCGGCACCGCTCTTGGCGTGCTGGCTGTCGCCTCGGGGATCTACACCTATCTTGGGGTTTCTTCGTTGCTGGATGATACCGGCGCGTTCTCGGTGATTGCGGCGCTCGCCTATTCGGTTGCGGTCTCGGTCGGGATTTTCGTGTTCTGGTCCTATATGATGCGGCTTGTTCCAACCGTACGCACGGCGGCCGCCCGCATTGGCCTTGTGCTGTCAATGGCGCTCGGTTCGCTCGCGATAATCGCCATGTCGTCCTGGCTCAACGCCGCAGCGCTCGCCGGTGCAGCCGCGGTTGAACAGCATCTGGCAGTAACTGTTCAGGACTACCAGACAGCCCTGGAACGTGCGGATGAAATCACCCAGAGCGGCCAGAGTCTTGCCCGTGACGTCGCGCGGGTGCGCCAGACCTTCGTCGACCTGTCCGAGCAGGAAGCAACCGGTCAATTGTCCGGTTTTGTCGGTCAGGGCGCGGTCTTCCGGTTGCTCCGTCAGAAATCAGATGAGCTTGCAGCGCTAGAAACCCAGATCACCAGCCAGCAACCGCTGGTCGAATCCGCCTTTGATGAAGGCAACGCGATCCTGTCTCGTATGCGCGCCCTGACGGTGGAACAAGGGCCGGTCGCGCAACGGTCGGTGCAGTTTTCCGAGGAAGCGGTTCGTCTGGCAAATGTGATCACCCAGTTGCGACAGCTATCGGTTGCCCCTCTGGTGCAGCGCGCGGCGCGGGATCTCTCCGATAGCGTCGTCACCCCCGAGCTGGACGGATCGGATGCCGCCACGCGGCAGGGCCAGCAAGCCACCATCGACAGCGTCCGACGTGTGCTGGCGCAGCGCGCCGACGGGCTGGGCGCGGCTGCTGCCGCCGTATTGGGCATGACGCCCCCGCGCGATACCACATATACTCCGGTCTCCGCAGCTGATGCGGTTATCCTATATGCGGGGAACTTTGTGCCTTCCTGGGCCGGCGCCATCGCGATTGATCTGCTTCCGGCCGTCCTGGTTCTGATTATCGCCATCACACAGGCTGCTATCCGCGCCGGACGCGAAGGCGCAGCAACCGAAGACACCATGACGCTGGCCGAGTTGCGGGCCGCCGTTGCAGCCATCCGCGATATCGACACCTCTCTCGACCGGGCTGCATCAATCACCCCTGCCCACCCCACTTCGACCCCAGATGTGACCTCTGGCAGCTCAGCATCGGATATAGCCAATCTGGACGATAAACGCCGTGCCGACTGACCGGGCAGACCATCAGCAGGACTTGGCAGCGACAAGGCGCAGACGGTTGCCGGAAACCTGGCGTGTGCTGCGCTGGGTGCTGGCGGCGCAATTTGGGTTCGCTGCCGTATTGCTGGGCACAGATCTCGCAAAGATCGTCCCGCAGCTGGCGTGGCCATCATCGGCACCCGCCCTGACAGCACCGATTGGTCCGGGCGATCAAACCCGGCGGTATACGCCCGATCAACTGCCGGATCGCGCCCCAGCGCCGGGCAGCAGACCGCTACCCGACACCCGGGACATGCCGGACCGATTGGACATCGCAACCCCAGAATGGGAGGGTGAGCCGGTATTGACACTTACAGGGCGGATCGCCGAAGGCGACGCCGCACGGGTCGTTGCCTATCTCGACGCTCTGGAACGCCTCCCGACAGAGACGTACCTCAACAGCCCCGGCGGGTCAGTTTACGACGCGCTTGAAATCGGTCGCGCATTGCGTGCGCGGGAGATCGCCACCGTGATGACCGCCAGCGACATATGCCTCTCGGCCTGCCCCTATATTCTGGCCGCAGGTGTCACGCGACATGCTGATCCGGATGCGATGATCGGTGTACATCAGCATTATTTTGGGCAGAACACGGTGCTCCCGGCGTTTGTCGCGGTGGAGCAGATCCAGCGCGGCCAAGGCGAGGTCATGGAGTACCTTCAGGACATGGGGGTGGATCCATTGATCATGCGCCATGCCCTGGTGACGCCATGGGATGAAATCTATCTGCTGACCCCCGCCGAGCGAGCGACCTACCGGCTCGCGAGCGAGCCTGAAAGCCAAGGGTAGGCATGCCTTTTTCCAGCGGGTGGGCTGGCAAATTATCGCCGTCGAAACCTTGCAGGGCGTCGATGATCCGCTAGTGTTGTCCCAAATGAATAACCAGCAGGCAGGCAGATGAGCATTTCACGACGCGGTTTCGGAATTGGACTGATGGCGCTTGGCCTCGGGGCTTGCAGCGGTGGCACGACCAGTAGCGTGACGTCAGGCAGGGCCAGCGGTCTGCCTGCCGATCTTCGCCCGGTACCAAACGCAGCCTACGACGCCTGGGTCGCAGAGTTCCGCCAACGCGCTGCGGCTTCAGGGATCAGCAACAGCACGCTCAGCACCGCCTTTCGCAGCGCAGGCTATCTGCCAGGTGTCATCAAACGCGACCGCAACCAGACCGAGTTCAAGCGCAGCCTCGAAGACTATCTCTCGATTGCCGCCTCGGACGAACGGGTGAGCAAAGGACGCGCGGCCTATGCACGCCACCGCAATACGCTCAACGCGCTGGAGCAGACCTATGGCGTCGATGCCGAAATCATTGCCGCAATCTGGGGTCTGGAGAGCTTCTTCGGAGAGCGCCGGGGCGACGTGCCGGTCATCTCAGCAACATCAACTCTGGCATTCGACGGTCGGCGCGGAGCGTTTTTTGAGAAACAGCTGATCGCTGCCCTGAGAATCTTGCAGAATGGTGACATCTCGGCAGCCCGCATGACCGGCAGCTGGGCTGGTGCCATGGGGCATACACAGTTCATTCCCACATCCTATCAGGCCTTTGCCGTCGATTTCACCGGCGACGGCCGCCGCGACATCTGGTCGGATGACCCCAGCGATGCTCTGGCCTCAACAGCGGCTTATCTGGCCCGCAACGGCTGGATACGGGGTCAGCGTTGGGGCCGGGAGGTGGTCGGTTCTGCGCCAACCAGTGGCACTATCATCCAGCCGCAGGCAGGCGGTCCAAGATTTGCCGTCACCAGCAACTTCCGCGCGATCAAGCGCTATAACAACTCTGACGCCTACGCGATTGGCGTCGGCCACCTCGCTGATCGTATCGGCGGTGCGGGGCCGTTGCGCAGCAGCTTTCCGCCCGATGCCAATGGTCTAACCAAGGATGATCGCATCCAGCTGCAGAAGCGCCTCACGGCAAAGGGCTTTGACACAGGCGGTGCAGATGGTGTCATCGGACCGAACAGCGAAGAAGCCATTCGTGCCTACCAACGCAGCCGCGGCCTGCCAGCGGACGGCACCCCATCCCAGGCACTGCTGCGCGATTTGGGTTAGGATATCGCCAGCTCGCAGGCATGTGCGCAGCCAGTCGGGATGTGCTTCGGCGGCAGAACGTAGATGCACCGCCGAAGCCGCATATTGTCAGAATATAAAATCACCGGCATCGAGGTCGCCGATATCGACCCCGAGAAGGGTGATCGTGTTCCCAAGACCATCCGCAATCACGGCGTTATTGCCGTCCTGCGTCAGATGGTTGTCACGAAGATCCGAGAGATCCGAAATTTCGACGACAGCTCGCAGATCAATTTTTTCTGCATCACTTCCCGCAGCAAAATCACGGACCGTATCATCGCCAAAATTACCACGGAAAATGAAGTAATCCGCTTGCGCGCCACCGATCAAAAGATCGTTTCCATTGCCGCCGAACAACCGATCGATACCTGCTCCACCCAATATGGTATCATGGCCAGAACCGCCTACCAGCCGATCGTTACCCGATCCACCATCCAGCCTGTCGGCACCGCCTTCACCGTATATCGTATCATGGCCTTGCGCACCGTTCAGAACATCCGCCTGACGTCCGCCCTTAAGCAGGTCCGACCCCCAACCACCGCGCAGCAGATCTGCTCCGCTACCACCGAATAGAACATCCTGGCCGGATCCTCCGTTGATCGTATCATCACCGGACCCGCCACGGATAGTGTCGTCACCGATATCTCCCTGCCCCGCGATGAAGACATCATCGCCAGCCGACAGAGCGACCTCATCGCTGCCGATAGTACCGGTGAGGATATCATCGGCTTCAGTTCCAACGGGCGTTTCACCGCCCGCGATATTCATAGCATCTACAACAAGAGTCCCGCTATTGATGCCTGCAAACTCGGCGCGCAACAGGTCAAACCCCTCGGTAATATCCGAGGGTTCAATCATCGCCACAGCGTCAAGAATGGCCTGTTTTTCTGCGGCCGTAAGCTGGTCAGAGATAAATGGCGTGTTTAGCAGCTCCGCGATCTGATTGATCAGATCCTGCCAGTTGATCGACAAAATCGCCTGCTCGGCCGCGTCGATGATAATTAGAAATTCTCCAACAGTCAGCTGCGTCACATTGCTTGCGTTGAATGCTGCAAGCAAATCGGCATTACCACTATAGGCGAGCGTACCACCAACGTACTCGAGCCACTCTTCCAGTTCCAGAATATCATTCAATACTGCGTTCGGCATCTTTACTCATCACTCCAGTATCGCAAAAAAACGCGACCCCAACCGGTCAATATATCGCAAACTCAGCATAAGTTCGCGATGGTTCACATGATAAGATGCCTCGAAAATTTTAGTCAAGGATCGATATACGCGCGTTTCACCCGTATCGCGCTCATCACATCCTTTTGGGCATCGCATCTATCCGGCCTACCGCCTGTGGTGACCGATCCCGGGCGAAGCAATTCTGATACCTCATCTGAGCTAATCAGTGAAGAATTGCCTGCCGGGGTTGAAAGCTTGGCTCGCACGGCCCAGTTAGTGAACGTACGTTCATTCAATTACGGACTTGGAATGCAACCTTCATCCACCGCCCGTCTGCAAGGCCTAGATCTTGCGCGCTATTTTGCCTTCGTCGGAATGGTCATCGTGAATTTCAAGATTGCCATGGGGGCTGAGGGGGGCAGCGGCCTCGTTGCGCTGCTCAGTACGGCGCTTGAAGGGCGCGCGGCGGCCTGCTTTGTCGTTCTTGCCGGTGTCGGGCTTGGTCTGGCGGCAAGGAGAGCAACCGCCAGCATCACTGCGACGACGTTAAAGCGTGCTGCATTTCTGCTTAGCTTGGGGATGGTGAACATGCTGATCTTTGAGGCAGATATCCTGCACTATTATGCGGTATATTTCTTTTTCGGAGCGGTCTTACTCGGTGCGTCCACAGTGCGCCTCGCCTGGCTCATCGTGATGCTGATCCTGATGTTTCCGGCAATGATCCTCGTCCTGGACTACGACACCGGCTGGGACTGGCAGCTCTACTCCTATGCCGATCTCTGGACGATCCGTGGTTTCCTGCGCCATTTGTTTTTCAACGGCTGGCACCCCGTCGTGCCGTGGCTGGCGTTTCTCCTGGCTGGCGTTCTTCTGTCCAGAATGCCGCTGCAAAACCGGCGGTTCCAGATCTATCTGGTCTTCTTCGGAGCCATCACCTACGCCGCAGTTGAAAAGACGAGCGCCATCGCCGTCCAAAGCCTGCGCCAAGTCGACCCTGACCTGGCCGATTTGGCGACGACACTGCCAATTCCTCCTATGCCGCTCTATATGGTGGCTGGTCTTTCCACCGCATGTGTGGTGATCGGTGGCTGTCTCCTGCTTGCACCAATTCTAACCCGCATTGGCGTGATGCAGGCACTTGCGCCAGCTGGGCGCCAGACACTGACGCTCTATCTGGCTCATATTCTGATCGGTATGGGCATCCTGGAAGAGATGGGTCTATTGGGCGGCCAATCCCCCGAAACGGCCGTGTCAGCAGCCCTTGTTTTTTGCGCTGCCGCGACGGTTTACGCATATCTCTGGTCACGCTACGCCAAACATGGCCCGGTCGAGATGGCTATGCGCAGATTGGCCGGGTAGCCGACGACACCAACAACGCCTGCCAGAAGCAGCGCCTACGATTTGGCAAGCGCATCGACCAGATCGGCTTTGGACATGTCGGAGCGCCCCGAGATCCCCTGATCCTGCGCCCGTTCATAAAGCTCCGCCTTCGTATGGGCGTTCAAGGCAGCCTTGCTGCCCTTGGCGCGCCCGTTCTCATCCGTTGCCACGCGGATCGCCATCATCAAGGCATCCTTGTCCATATCCGAGCGACCTGCGATATCAAGATCCTGTGCCCGCTCATAGAGCATGTCATAGGTTGGGCCACTTTCCTTGATACGCGCGACCTTCTCCTGCACATCCTCTGGTTGGTCGGAGAATTGTTCCTGGCCATCGCGGGTATCGCTCTGCTTCTTTCGGGTCGAGCGCCGGTATTCTTTTTCGGTCAGGATCATCCTCACCTCTTTTGGCAGATATCGCTCTCCGGTCTCGCTGCTATCGGCCCCGGATTTGGTCCCCCAGTCCTCCTCGCTCCATTGATTGAGGTCAGTATCTTCCTGATCGGGACCATCTTCGGCATAGGTACCACCACGGCGCTTGTATTCCTGGACGGCCAGCTGTGCCTTGCGGGCCGACCATTCCCCCGGTTCGCCGCCCTTGCCGCTTTTGGTGAGGTCTTCTTTCACTTCTTCCCAGAGTTCAGGGTCGTTTTTCTTCGCTGTGGTCATTGGCCTCTCCTATGTCAGGAACACCCATCGGATTTCAACGGATCATGCCCTCAGTTCATCAGCGAGTATCGCCACCGGCTGTTTTCAATGTCGTCCTCGGGTCCGCCCTGGGCGCAATGTCGCCTAACATAGCCAACAACCTTAGCCATGTGTTCATAGTCTTCCTGACTCAGGTCATCCTTGTTCGTGCGTTTGATCTTGACGATCCGACGTCCAGACGCATGTCCCGTCGACTCGCCGTTGTCACTGTCGCCAACCGATTTGCTCTCTTCGGTCTCCAGCCAGCTCTCCAATTCAGCAGGCGTCATATTGACGGCTGTGTTCCACTGGTCCCAGATTTCGGCTTTGCTTTTGGATGACATGACCCATTCTCCCAGATCCGCTCGATGAGAAACGCGCAAGAGCCGGTTTCGTTCCGATGGCCGGTACAGCCCGCCTCAGGTGGAGATAAACCTGACTGTGCAGCGATCGATTTCAGCAGCTGTCAGCCGCCCGGTTGCGAAGGCACCAGTATCCAAGGCGATCCGACCGTCGGCAACAGTAGGCTCAGTGACGATCCAATGGCCATGAACAACCCAAATATCATCCTTGCGGCGTCCCTTGCGGGCATCTGGGCAACCCCATAGCAGCTGTTGCCGGAATTGTTCTGACACAGGAGCGCCCGGATCCGCACCGGCATGGGCCATGAATATATTACCGGATTGGCAACAGGTGGGCAGACCCTCTACCCAAGCGATCATCTCTGGACCCATCGCTGCGCGCAGCGCAGCTGCTCCCTGCTCCAAGCTGGCGGCCGATGAATGCTCCGATATGCCGGTGACACCAAAACTCGCAAGCGTTTGCAGCCCGCCATTGCGCAGCCAGATTGCGGCATGTGCAACCGGGTCGATCAGAAAATCCAGCAGCATGGCTTCATGGTTTCCCATCAGGGCAGTTGTATCCGGCCGGTTCATGAGACGGCGCAGAACTGCGGCGCTCTGTTCGCCTCGGTCGATGTAATCGCCCAGGCAGACCAGAGGCAGCGCCGGATCAAGCTGCTCCAGAAGGCGGGCCAGCAGATCGTCGCATCCGTGAACATCGCCGATAACATAAAAACGCAATTCTGGATTGAGAGCTGCAAAATCTTGTGGTTTTCGCCGAATTCCGGTAATTAACCTTTTGAACATAATCGCTGCTCCCTGGGGGCCTGATGCTGTCATAACCGGCAAATCTGCTGGTCTAGTGTTAGGCGGGGTTGGGAGCAGTGTGAAGAAGCACCGCCGAAAAAGGTGGGCACGACGAGGCTGGGTGGGAATGCGGGGACACGCAATTCTTATGATTGGCTGCCTGGGTACGCTCAGCGGCCCGCTGGGTGCCATTCAGGCTCCGGCCCAGACACTATCGACATATGGAACGCCCGGATTGGTCGATATGCCGACCGCAGAGGTTCTGCCCGACGGAACCATCGCGCTGACCACCTCAAACTTCGAGAACACCAGCCGCAACACCCTGACGTTTCAGATGTTGCCGAATATTTACGGCAGTTTTCGCTATAGCTTTCTGCGCGGTTTCGACGCCGGCGTCGACCTTAGCCGGTATGACCGCAGCTTTGATATCCATTTTCAACTGCGCGATGAAACAGCGGCGGGACCGGCTATCGCCCTTGGCCTGCGGGATTTCGGCGGGACCGGCGTCTACGCCAGCGAATACCTCGTGGCCACAAAACATGTCACTCCCGATCTGACCGTCACCGGCGGGATTGGCTGGGGTCGGCTTGCCGGGCGCGGCGGGCAGCGCAATCCACTGACGGCACTCGATGGGCGGTTTGATACACGACAAGACTCAAACGCCGGCGGCATATCCACAACCGGACAACTGGACTTTGGCAATTGGTTCCGCGGCGACGCCGCATTGTTTGGCGGTCTGCGCTGGGATGTAACTCCGCATTGGTCGCTGACCGCCGAATATTCCTCCGACACCTATTCAGCCGAAGCTCAACGTGGGCTGAATGACATCCGTTCACCTGTCAACATCGGCGCATCCTACCGCTTCGACAACGGAGTCACTTTGGGCGGCTCTTATCTCAACGGATCGGCCCTCGCCGTTCAGCTGAGCTATGCGTTTGATCCGCGCCGCGCCGCTGCTCCCGGCGGTCAGGGAGCCGCCGCGCCTGCGCTGAAACCGGAAGAACAGGTCGCCCTGGCCAGCTGGAACCTCGCCCAGGGCGAAACCGGATCCGCCGAGCCTGCCCGGCTCTACGGCGTGCTGCAATCCCAGCTTGAGTCCGAGGGCATCCGGCTGCTCGGCTTCGAACGCGTGGGCAGCCAAGCGCGGATCACGGTGGAGAACATGCGCTACGGCGCCTCCGCGCAGGCTGTCGGTCGGACCAATCGCGTTATGGCAAATACCCTGCCTCCGCATCTGCAACAGTTTGAGGTCACGCTCGCCGAGAACGGCCTGCCCACGACCCGCGTCACCACGCAGCGGAACGACCTCTACGAGCTGGAAGGCGATCTGGATGGCGCCTGGCGCAGCCTTGCCCGTGCCGATATCGAAGACGCCCCAGAGCCGATCCCCAACAGCGCTGGCATCGACGCCTTCCCTCGGTTCACCTATCGCTTCGGGCCTTACACGCAGCTGTCTTTCTTTGATCCAGATGAGCCGCTGCGCTACGAAGTCGGGGCGGAACTGCGAGCCGCCTATCAACCTGCGCCCGGCCTGACCTTTGCCGGACAGCTGCGCCAACCGGTGATCGGCAATCTCGACGCCTCCGCCCGCCCGTCAAATTCGGTCTTGCCGCGGGTCCGCTCGGACTGGGCCCGCTATGCGTCGGAATCCGATCTGCGCCTCAGCCATCTGACAGCCGATTACGTCTGGCGCCCGCACCAGGATCTGTTTGCGCGCGTCACTGCAGGCTATCTCGAGCAGATGTTTGGCGGCATATCGGCAGAGGTGTTGTGGTTCCCCGTTGGCAGCAGCCTGGCGTTAGGAGCCGAGCTTAATTATGTCCGGCAACGCGATTTCGACGTCCAGTTCGGATTTCAGGACTACGACGTCGTGACCGGTCATGCCTCGGTCTATTACAAAACGCGCGCCGACTATCATGTTCAGGTCGATATGGGCCGGTATCTGGCTGGTGACTGGGGCACCACCGTCACCATCGACCGTGAATTCAACAACGGTTTCAAGGTTGGGGCCTTTGCAACGCTGACCGATACATCCTCCGAGGATTTCGGCGAAGGCTCCTTTGACAAGGGCATCCGTGTTGAGGTGCCCGTTGCCTGGCTCACCGGCAAACCGTCGCGGCAGAGTATCACGCAGGTTATCCGCCCCGTGCTGCGCGATGGCGGCGCGCGGCTCAACCTGCAGACACGTCTCTATGAAAAAGTGCGCGACAGCCGTGGGCGCGCGCTTGCCGCACAATGGGGGCGTTACTCCAGATGACGATCACCCGACAGCTCCACCACCTGGTCATCAGCAGCGCTGCTATTGGCTGCCTGATCCTCGCAGCCTGCACAAATGACGAGCGTGAGATCCTGACCCTTCAGCAGCTGCGGCAGGGCGGTCTCTCCTCTGCCATACCTCACGTCGCGGAGCTGGCCGAGGCTGGCGCAGAACAGATGCAGGTTGGATTTCTCCAGACAGGAAGAAGCGGCGTGATGCTTCGGGAGACGGAGCGGGCGGGTCTGGTGACCTGGCTGTCCTCGGACGGCGCCAGCCTGCAAACCGACCGGGGTCTGCTGCACGCAACCCGTGGCTTCGGTATCGGCCTTATGGCCGTTGAACAGGATCAATCCCGTGGACGGATTTTTGCACGTGCAGAAGGTCCGGCGCTGCGCTTTCACAGCTATCTGACCGGAAACGACCAGATTGAGACCCGGACATATCACTGCGAAATCAAGGATCGCGGCCCCCGCACCCTGACCATTGGCGACCAGCAGATTGCGAGCCGTCTGATGGTCGAAAACTGCCAAAACCCTGAGCAGCGGTTCCTGAACCTCTATTGGCTGCGGTCATCAGACAACAGGTTGATCCAAAGCCGCCAGTGGACCGGGCCGTTTATCGGCAATTTGACAACGCGACTGCGGGGAACGCCATGATCCGCACACCCCTATCGCATCCGACCAACACCACCCCACCCCGACCGGAGGAAAGACCTTGCGCCTGATTTCTATGATCTGCTGCGCCACAATTGCGCTGGCAGGATGCTCGACCATCTACCGCAGCTCTGACGTTATCCCCGGCGCCGGGGATGGCACGCAGGTGCGTGTGGTTCCGCTGAATGGCGAAACCGTGATCCAGGCCAACCGCGCGCCTTATGCGCCGCAATCCCTTCCGGATGCCTATGCACGATCAGCGGGAACCGGCGCGGGCCTGGTTGGCCGCGGGGCGGGCCGCCTGCCTGAGGCACCCTCAACTCAGGAAGGTGCGCGCAATCAACGCCTCGCCCTGAAGCCCCCCCCTTCCGTACCGCAGATGCCCTATCAGATCGGGGTTGGTGATGTCGTGATGCTGGCGACACCGTCCACGCGCAACACGCTTGAGCAGCTCACCGGCCTGCTTGCCGCGCAAAACAGCCGCAACGGCTATACCGTGCAGGATGATGGCTCTGTCAATATACCCGACGTCGGCCGCATCCGCATCGGCGGGCTGACCATCGAAGATGCCGAAGAGCTGCTGTTTCAGAAACTGGTCGAAGCGCAATTCGATCCGACATTCAGCCTTGAGATCGCCGAGTTCAATTCACGCCGCGTTTCGGTTGGCGGTGCCGTCGGCAAACCTGGCGTGCTGCCGATCACATTGACGCCGCTCTACCTCAGCGAAGCCCTTGCCGCCGCAGGCAGCGTGTCCGTCCCAGATATTGATGTCAGCTCGGTGAGGATTTACCGCGACGGCGACCTCTACCAGATCCCGCTGACGGATTTCTATGCCAGCCCCGACCTGCAGAACATCCGTCTTGTCTCCGGCGATGCGGTATTTGTCGACACGGACTTCAACCTAAACCGGGCCGAACGCTTCTTTGAACAGCAAATTCGCCTGAAGCAGACAACTCTGGCTGCCCGCGCACAGGAGCTGAGCGAGCTGAACACCGCGATCACCCTCCGCCGCAGTGATAATGCCGAGCAACGCAGCACCTTCGAAGCCCGCGAGGCGCTGGGTGCCAATGGTCGCGATTACGTCTATCTGACCGGGGAGGTCGACAATCAGACACGATACCCCCTGCCGTATGAGCGTCAGGCCACGCTGGCCGATGCACTCTATGATGCGGGCGGTGGAATAGCCCGCGAAACCGGTGACGTCTCGCAGGTCTATGTGCTGCGCGCCTCCAGCGATCCGCGCGAGTTCGGCGCGGTTACCGCCTGGCATCTGAATGCCAGCAGCGCCGCCAATCTGACACTCGCGACAAAATTTCAGCTGCGCCCGGATGACGTGATCTTTGTGGCCGAAAACCCGGTCACAAAATGGGGTCGCACCCTGCGCCAGATCACCCCGTCGCTGATCACCACACCTGTTGCGGCAGCAGTCAATTGACCGGCCTGACATCGACAGGACCGGTCACCCGCCTCATGATCATCACTTTGATGGTCCTGTCTTTGCTCGGGGCACCCGGTGCTGCTCAGACCGTTAAGCAGGACGATGATCAGCTAGAGTGCGAGGATGAACGGGATGCGGAAGAGGACGAATGTCTGCTGCTCGTTGAGCCGGTCGTGGGCCAGTTTGCCCCAATGATCGCACCTGCTATGGGCCTGCTGGGGCTTGCCTTGGTGGCGGGACTTGCGGCCTCCGGCTCGACCAGCACGACCAGTACGGATTAGTCGCGCCGATGCTTCACCGTATCTATGCGCAACCAATCGGCAGCCAGGCGAAGGTCCGCGCATAGGCTCTCGGTGTGACGGCTGCGCTGCTCAGGATCTGGGCTCCGCAACAGATACGATGGATGCAAGGTGATCAATACCGGCATGCCGTCGGCGCGATGTTCGATGGTTCCACGCCGCCGCAGAATGTCCGCACCTGATCCCAACAAAGCCTGCGTCGCGGTGGCACCAAGCGCGAGGACCAACCGCGGCCGGACCTGTTCCAGCTCGGCCCGGAGCCAGATCTTGCAGTGCTGGATCTCCGATCCATCGGGCCGCTGATGTATCCGCCTGCGCCCTCTTGGCGTGAATTTGAAATGTTTGACCGCATTGGTGACGTAGGCTGCCTGTCGCGGCAGGCCGGCCTCCGCGGCCAATTGGTCGAACAGTTGCCCGGCGGGGCCAACAAATGGACGCCCCGCCAGATCCTCGTGATCACCGGGCTGTTCGCCGACGATCATCAACGCGGCATCTGTCGGCCCTTCACCGGGCACCGCCTGCGTGGCCGACCGGTGGAGCGGGCAGCGCGTGCAGCTGTTGATGGCCTCCGGCAGACCCCCAGCTGCTCCTTGCCAGACAGGGTTGGCCGCAGGTAGTCGGGCCTGTACCCGCACAGCCCGCAACGGTGGCAGAGTTGGCGCCGCCTCAGCCATCGCCCGCGCCCGCGCCGGGGCCGAGGCGATCAGGTCAGGAATAGCGACGGCCTCCGGCATGTTCTGCCAATACTTCTTGGGCATTTCCGATTGCATCGCCTGCACCTTCAACCGTGCCGGATTGAATATATTGCGGAAATAAGTGATCCACAGCGCCTCGCTCGCATCCTCCGGCAGGTCGGGCCTTGGCTGCCCCGGTTCAAACCTGAGTTGCCCACCCTCGAATATGGCCGACACGTCAGGTGTCAGAATACGCCAGTCCATATCGGCAAAGCGGCGGGCAAAGAATGTAGCGGTCGGCTCCACCGTGTGATGTGTCGGCTCAAACCACGCCGCAAAAGATCGGCGCGGCGCGTCAGCGGCACCCAACTCCCGAAACCGCACAAAGGCCTTCATCTTGTGCTGACAGCGCGACACCGATTTTTCCATCTGGCGCAATCGCGCCAGATCCGCGTCAGCCCGATCGCTCATCAACCCGCGTTCACTGCGCAGGCGCCAGAGAAACTCGTAAAGCCGGGCAAACCGGTTCGGATCACTATGCCAGACAACCTTATCGGCGAGGGTAACAAAGCTGCGCGGGACCTGGACCTCTCCGCCTGAAGGCGGTCGCGCCTCTGAGGCGAATAGATCAGGCGCGGCGCATTCATTGTTCCACAGGATGGCGTCAGGTGGGATATTCTGCGCCAGAAACCCTCGCGCCGCCCGACGCCAGGCCACTGCCGTCCCGATCAGGGGCATCTCGGCATGATACATCAAAACAGGGCCAATTGTTCCGGCGGCGGCAGAAACCGGGCCCGCAAATCCGCGCTGTCGGTCAAACCGCCCGGTGTCCACCCGCCAGCAACGACAAAGGCACGCGCCTTCTTCATCGAGGCCCCGATACGAACCAGATCTTCGTATCGCAGCATCCGATGCCGTCGCGTGCTGAGGATCCGCGTGACCGTTTTGACCCCGAACCCCGGAACCCGCAGCAGCAGTTCCCGGCTGGCCCGGTTCACATCCACCGGAAAGATCTCGCGATGTGCCAGCGCCCAGGCCAGCTTGGGATCGACCTGCAAATCCAGATTTCCATCCGGCGTGACCGATGTGATCTCATCGAGCTGAAAATCATAAAACCGCAGCAGCCAATCGGCCTGATACAACCGGTGTTCACGCTGCAACGGTGGCGAGATCAGCGGCAGCTTGGCCGAACTGTCGGGGATGGGCGAAAACGCGGAATAATACACGCGCTTCAATTTGTAGCTTGCATAAAGCCGGGTCGATTGCCCCAGCACCGTCGCATCATTTGACCCATCCGCCCCTATGATCATCTGCGTCGACTGACCTGCGGGCGCAAATCGCGGCGGACGCCTGCCCGTATAGCTCGCCTCCCTGGCTGCATCAGCGCGCATCCGGACGTCTCCCATCGCCTTGCGGATCTGGCCGGGATCTTTCTCCGGCGCATGTTCACGCACGGCGGCATCGCTTGGCATCTCGACATTGATCGACAGCCGATCCGCCAGAAGCCCAGCTTCGGCAATCAATTCAGGGGCAGCATCGGGAATGGTCTTGAGATGAATATATCCGCGAAAATTCTCCTCATGCCGCAGCTTTCGCGCGATCTGCACCATATCTGACATCGTCGCATCCGGGGACCGGATGATACCGGAGGACAGAAACAGACCTTCTATATAGTTGCGTCGGTAGAATTCTATCGTCAGCTTTACAACCTCATCGACAGAAAACCGCGCGCGCGGCACATTGGACGACACCCGGTTCACGCAGTAGGTGCAGTCGTAAATGCAAAAGTTGGTCATCAGGATCTTCAGCAGGCTGATGCAGCGACCATCCGGCGTGTAGGCATGGCAGATGCCCGTACCCTCATTCGAGCCCAAGCCCTTCCCATCGCGGGAGTCACGTTTTGTCGATCCCGAAGACGCACAGGACGCATCATATTTTGCGGCGTCGCTGAGGATAGCGAGCTTTTGATCCAGCGTTTGTCGAGTCATATGTTCTGTATATGTTCCCACCACAAAGAAGGCAATCCAACCAGCGGCGCACCTTAGGTCAAACCAGCAAAAGACAACCGCGACCTCACGTCCTGGCGATTGACGGGAACCCAAACCACCAAGCCACGTTGATCTTGCAAGCCATAGGCAAAGAACTCCCCTCCTGCCGTCAGAGAGAAAGGTCAACCATGTCCGACACCATTCAAACCGTGAACCCAACCACTGGAGAAACCCTCAACAGCTATTCCCTGCTGAGCGACGAGGCGATGGAAACTGCAGTACAAAGCTGCCATGAGGCCTTTCTCAGCTGGCGCCAGACCCCGGTAGAAGAGCGCGCGAAGGTCATCAAAGCCATCGGGGCCGCCCTGCGTGAGCGCAAGGATGAGCTTGCCGAACTGATGACGAAAGAAATGGGCAAGCTGCTGAAACAGAGCCATCAGGAAGTCGAGCTCTGCGCGGCCATCTGCGACTACAGTGCAGGAGAGGCCCCCTCGGCATTCGCCCCTGAAGAGCGCGATATCCAAGGTGGCAAGACAGGGCATATCTTCTATTCCCCCATTGGTGTCGTCTACGGCATCCAGCCCTGGAATTTTCCAGCCTACCAGGTGGTGCGCTACTCAATCGCGAGCTTGATCGCCGGTAACGGCGTACTTCTGAAACACGCCTCCAACGTGACCGGCTCGGGCCAGATGCTGCAAGAGATCTACGAAAGCGCGGGCCTGCCAAAGGACCTGTTCCAGGCTCTGGTGATTTCCCACGATCAGTCGGACGCGCTGATCAGCCACAACCTGGTGCGCGGCGTAACACTGACCGGCAGCGATGGCGCCGGCCGCAAAGTGGGCGCAAAGGCGGCCGAAGCGGTAAAAAAGACCGTGCTGGAACTGGGATCCAACGATGCCTACATCGTCCTGGAAGATGCGGACATCGACGCAGCCGTCCAGACCTGCGTGCAGGGGCGGACCTATAACAATGGCGAAACCTGTATTGCTGCCAAGCGCTTCGTCGTCGTCGACGCAATTTACGACGAATTCCGCGACGCCTATGTTGCCGCCATGAAAGACGTGACCCCGGGCGACCCGATGGGTGACGATGCCGACATTGGACCGATGGCACGGAAAGATCTGCGCGATGACCTCCATCAGCAGGTCAAGGACAGTGTCGCAGGTGGTGCCAAGATCCTCTGCGGCGGCGAAATGCCAGAGGGCAAGGGTTTCTACTATCCGGCGACCGTTCTGGAAAACGTGACCCCGGGCCAGCCTGCCTATGACGACGAACTCTTCGGCCCGGTGGCCGCACTGATCCGCGCCAAGGACGCAGAGGATGCGATGCGCATTGCCAACGACAGCCGATTTGGTCTCGGCGGTGGCATCATGACCAAAGATACGGACAAGGCGATTGCCCTCGCCCGCGATCATTTCGACACCGGCATGATCTTCATCAACGGATTTGGCCTGGCAATCCCCAACATGCCTTTCGGCGGCGTCAAGGACTCCGGCTATGGCCGCGAACATGGAGGCTTTGGCATGAAGGAATTTGTGAATGCAAAATCCGTCATGGTGATGAGCTGACGCCACTCGGGCCGCCTGCACGACGGGCGGCCCGCACATTGCGGGTCCGCAGCCCCGCCAAACGTGGATCGACCTGATGAAACTGGTCTATTGCAAGGATGATCAGCCCGGGATCTCGCGCCGACGTCGCGGTCGCGGGTTTTCCTATCATATGCCTGATGGCAGCCACATCGGGGACCGTACCGAAGTGGACCGGCTCAACGGGCTTGGCGTGCCCCCTGCCTATACGGATGTCTGGCTCTGCCCATTGGCAAATGGTCACCTGCAGGCCACCGGGCGCGACGCGCGCAATCGCAAGCAATATCGCTACCATCCCGCGTGGCAGTTGTTGCGGGCAGAACAGAAATTCGACAATTTGGTCAGTTTCGCCGAGAGCCTGCCGCAGTTGCGCAGGTGGATCAGCGACAGGCTGAGCGGCACCATAGGCGAGGAGGAAACGGCGGTCGCTGCTGTCCTTGCCCTGATGGATCGCGGCTCGCTCAGGATCGGGAACCCGCAGTACACAGAGGACAACGGCAGTTACGGCGCCACGACCCTGCGCCAACGGCACATCGAGTTCTCCGGTCAGTCGATACATCTGCGCTATACCGCAAAAGGCGGCAAGACAGTTGAGAAGTCGATCCGGGGCGCGGCCCTGCAACGCATATTGGAGCGTTCACAGGACCTGCCCGGACGCGAACTCATCTCTTGGCTCGATGATGGTGGCAGCGTACGCGCCGTCCGGTCAGAGCAGGTACAGGAGGTTCTGACCAACCTTTGCGGTGACGGCGTCTCCGCCAAAACGCTGCGCACTTGGAACGGGACCCATGCAGCCTTTCGCACGGCGCTGCATGCCCCCAAGCTCACGATTTCAGCCATGGCGGAGGCAGCGGCGGAGCGGCTGCACAATACACCGACCATGGCGCGCAACAGCTACATTCACCCAAAGGTCATCGCATTGGCCGAACTGCCCGACGACACGCGCACCGCACGGCTCAAATCGCTCACCCGGCATGGTATCGACGGACTTCGCATGGGTGAAGGCAGACTACTCGAACTACTGACGACAAACTGATCGGGCTGCCCTCACTGACCCACGAGCCCCGTCTTGCGGCCGACATAATAAGCGCCCGCCACAGCCGCCAGATTCGCAATGACCGCAGCGCCCAGAATTCCGGCATAGCCGAACAGCCAGACCCCCAGCCAGGCCAGCGGCACATAGACCGCAAAGATCCGCATCAAGCTCAGCCCCATGGACCAGAGCGCCTTGGACCGGGCATTCATCGCGGCATTTGCTGTCACCAGGACGCCGTAGCCCAGAAAACTCCAGCTGACGACGCGGAGATATTGCGCGGTCTTCTGCGCCGCTCCCTCGTCCGAGGCGATCAGCCCGGCGATTGAAGGCGCCAGAACCGTCAGGAGAAGCGCGACAGCCAAGCCGTAACCGATACAGAATTGCCAGGACCGCCAGACCGCCAGCCGCGCACGATCCCGTTCATCTGCACCCCAGTTCTGACCGACGACCGGTCCGATGCCCGCAGAAAGGGCCAGCAGGGGTACCAGCGCGACCGACTGCACACGCTGAGCCGCCCCCAGCCCAGCCACAACCGTATCGCCCAGCGTGGCAGCAGCTGCGGTGACCATCGCCATACCGGCGGGGTTGATCGCATTGGAGAAGGCCGCCGGCAGTCCGACCCTGACGACTTCGCGTATTGAGCTGACAATGCCATCGGCGAATTCCTGCGGAGGACGAATAACGCCAATCCGCAGCGCATAAGTGAAGGCTCCCACCAAGGTCAGGACGCGCGCCAGAGCCGTCGCAAGCGCCGCGCCCGCCGTGGACATCTCAGGCACAGGACCGAGTCCGTAGATCAGGATCGGGTCCAGCGCGATATTGAGCACCGCAGCAACCAGCATGATCACCGCCGAGGTTGCCCCGTCGCCATGGGCCCGAAACACCGCATTCAACAGCGCCATGCCGACCAGAAAAGGAAACGACAGGGCCCAGAATGGCACATAGGATTGCGCCTCGTCCAAGACGGCGCCCCCTGCTCCCATGAGAGAGAACAGCGAGGCAGCACCTAGATAAAACAGGATCGCGACCAGCACCGCCACAACCATACCCAGAACAATCGCATGCACCGAGAGCCTGTTGGTCTCTGCCTCGCTGTCGCCCCGGCCCAGGCTCTGGGAAATCGCCGCATTGGCTCCAGCGGACAGGCCGATGGACAAAGACGTCACCGCCGTGGTCACCGGGTAAATGAACCGGCGGCCGCCAGCGGAGCCTCCCCCAGCTGCCCGAGGAAATACGCGTCTGCCAGTCCAACGCTCAACACGCCCAAAATCCCCAAGGACATTGGAGCGGAGACCGCAGCAAGAGCGCGCGAAACAGTGCCCTGTGTTAAATCCTTCTGCGCCACGGGCCTTCTCCTCGGGTTGGGTAATAGCGGCAGCGCAGGAAACTGCGCCATAGCAGGCAAAACGCCTGAGCCTCTTGATGGTTCCACACTGGATGGCAAGACGTCGGCTCGCCAGCGTCGGCACGGTCTCCCCTTGCCCAAACCCCTGTTTGGCTTAACTTTCCTGGAACACCGCCTAGAAGTAATATGAAGGATCCTGCGCCGTGAATGCACCACGCCTACCGGAAGAGCTGCTGCATCCGCGCCCCGATGGGCTTTATTGTCCTGCTGGTGATTTCTACATTGATCCGGTCCGCCCGGTGCCCCGCGCGCTGATCACCCACGGCCATGCTGACCATGCCCGCGCGGGGCATGGCACGGTCTGGGCCAGCCCGCAGACATTGGACATCATGGCGATCCGCTATGGCGACGCGTTTTGCGACACATCGGTTCCAGTCGATGATCGCACGACGATCGCGGGTGTCGGCGCGACATTCACACCGGCCGGCCATGTCCTTGGCTCCTGTCAAATTACCGTGGAGGACGGCAACACGGCCATTACCGTCTCCGGCGACTACGCGCGGGTCGATAACCCTGCCTGTGCACCGTTTCAGCTCGCGCCATGCGATGTTTTCGTGACCGAAGCCACCTTTGGGCTGCCAGTGTTCAATCACCCGGACCCCCGGTCCGAGATCGAAAAACTGCTCCGCTCCGTTGCTGCTCAGCCGGAGCGATGCCATCTTGTGGGTGCCTATGCGCTCGGCAAAGCGCAGCGTGTCATTGCGTTGTTGCGCCAGGCAGGCTGGGATCGGCCGATCTATATCCATGGCGCACTTCAGCGCCTGTGCGACTACCACATCGCCCAGGGCATTGATCTCGGCGAATTGCGCCCGGCCACCACCAAGGAGGGCAAGGCCGCCTTTAAGGGGCAGATAATCCTCGGCCCTCCTTCGGCCTTTGCCGCGGCCTGGGCGCAGCGGTTTCCTGATCCGGTGATCTGCTTTGCCAGTGGCTGGATGCAGGTCCGCGCCCGCGCGCGGCAGCGCGGCGTGGAGCTGCCATTGATACTGAGCGACCATGTCGACTGGCCAGATCTCACCCGAACCATCAGGGAACTCGCCCCGAAACAGGTCTGGGTGACCCATGGCCGCGAGGATGCTTTGGTTCGCTGGTGTGAGCTGAACCAGATTGCCGCCCGTCCCCTGCGGCTGGTCGGCTATGAGGAGGAGGCAGATTGATGCAAGCCTTCGCAGACCTTCTGGAGCAGCTCGCCTTTACCCCGTCTCGCAACGGTAAGACGGCGCATCTGCTCCATGCCTTTCAAGCCATGCCGGACCCTGAACGCGGATATGCACTCGCAGCGATTACGGGTGATCTATCACTCCGCAATGTGACGCCTTCGCTGTTGCGCGGTCTGGTGGCGGAAGAGACTGACCCAGAACTTTTCCGCCTCTCCTATGATTTCGTGGGCGATCTGGCGGAGACCGTCGCCCTGATCTGGCCGCGCTCAGACGGCGAGGCATATCTGTCCTTGACCGAGGCGGTAACGGAGCTGTCCGAAACCGCAAAGGCCCAGCTTCCGGCACTGATCATCCGCCGCCTGTCGCAGATGACACCGTCGCAGCGCTATGCCTACCTGAAGCTGGCCACCGGCGGGCTGCGCGTTGGCGTGTCCGCCCGACTGGCCCGCAACGCCCTGGCACAATATGGCGAGGTCGATGTCGCGGAAATCGAGGAGCTCTGGCATGGGCTGACGCCGCCCTACCTGCCACTGTTTTCCTGGCTCGAAGGGGGTGACAAACCAAAAAGCCTTGCCGCCGCGCCGTTCCGACCGGTTATGCTGTCCACAGGTACAGATCTGAACGACCTTTCCAGCCTCTCTCCCCGCGACTTCATTGCAGAATGGAAATGGGACGGTATCCGCGTGCAGGCCGTGAATGACGGCGGCACCCGGCGGCTCTATTCACGCACCGGAGAGGATATCTCAGGCGCTTTTCCCGACGTCATTGAAGCGCTGAACTTCAACGGCACGCTCGATGGCGAATTGCTGGTTAAGCGCGACACCATCATCGCGCCCTTTGGTGATTTACAGAAACGGCTTGGTCGCAAGAAGGTGGGCAAAACCATGCTGGCAAGCCATCCCGCCGCGCTGCGCGCCTACGACCTGCTGTTCTGGGAGGGTGAAGATCTGCGATCTTGGACATTGGATGAACGCCAGGCCCGGCTGCATCGCTGTGTTGCGGACCTGAACGATCCGCGTATCGACATCTCTCACCCGCTCACCTTTGGCACATGGGAGGATCTGGCAGTTCTTCGCGCCAACCCACCCGAAGGCGTAATCGAAGGCGTCATGATCAAACGGCGCGACAGCGCCTACATCGCGGGGCGCAAACGCGGAAACTGGTTCAAATGGAAACGCGATCCTATGCTGGTCGATGCCGTCATGCTCTATGCGCAGCGCGGCCACGGCAAACGCTCAGGCTACTATTCCGATTTCACCTTCGGCGTCTGGGACGGCGATAAGCTGGTGCCCGTCGGCAAAGCCTATTTCGGGTTCACCGATTCCGAGCTGAAGGAACTGGACCGCTTCGTGCGCAACAACACGACGGACCGGTTCGGCCCAGTCCGCGCGGTGAAGCCCGAATTGGTCCTGGAAGTGGCCTTTGAAGGTCTAAATGAATCCAGCCGTCACAAAAGTGGTCTGGCCATGCGGTTTCCCCGTATCAATCGCATTCGGACCGATAAACCAGCGTTAGAAGCGGGAACATTGGAGGAGCTTCGGAGCTTTCTTTAAGACTAGATAAGCAAATCGGAATAGCCACAGATGCCGCCCTCAGTTGGCGCCTACATACGAAAGCGAGTTCGATATCATGAGCAAGCAGTCCATGGCCTATCTTACACTGGCCCTTGCCCTAGCCTTTGCCGCCGCGCCGCTGATAACCGACCCGTTTACCGGCTATACAGCTGATCAACTGCCCTATCCACAGCCCGACCCGGTCATTCAACCCATCGGTCCGGCCTTTTCAATCTGGATCGTGATCTACATCTGGCTGATCGTTGGGGCCGGATTTGGCGCGTTTCGCGCGCCGGAGGGCTCAACATGGCATGAGATGCGAAAACCCCTCTCTATCAGCCTGGCCATCGGGGTGTGCTGGCTTTGGGTTGCGAACAGCTCACCCATCCTTGCCACAATCCTGATCATCGCGATGACAGTCACCGCGATTCTGGCTATGCGCCGCGCAGGCCGCAACAAACGGGTCTGGAAACGCGGTCCTGTAGGGCTCTATGCCGGATGGCTGACCGCAGCATCAGCGGTATCCATCAGTATCATTCTTCCAGGATATGGGTTGGTGAACCCGCAATTGGCGGGCGTAATCTGTCTGACGGCGGCGCTGGCGGTCGGGCTTTTGGTCCAGGCAGACAGCCCCTCAGCCTGGACTTACACCGTCGCAATCTGCTGGGCCATCGGCGGGATTATCATTAACCAATGGGGAAGCGATAATTGGCTCATTATTGCTTTGGCAGGTCTCGGCTGGATCGCTCTTGCACTGCGCGGCCTGTCCGGTGCCGGGTTGATAAATACTACTGAGTAGTATAATCTCCATAGTCACCCACAAGAGCCTCAGGTGCGCAAATGAGTGTAAAAGCTTCCATCTCCCTGACCGAAGCACAGGACGACTTTGCCCGCACATTGGTGGCAGAAGGGCGATATGCAAGCCTCAGCGCGGTGTTGCAGCAGGGTCTGGAACTGCTGCGCGAAGAAACGGAAGCCCGCCGCGCCGAGACATCCGCCCTGCGTGCATTGATCGCCGAGCGCCGCGACGGCTCCTTTGTCAGCGGTACTGAGGGGCGTCGAAGGACCGCCGATCTTCTGGCGCGCAAACGGGCAGAACATGGTCTTTCGGGTTGATCGCGCCGAGGCGATTGATCAGGATCTTGACGCGATATTCGACTTTCTCTTTGATGCGGCAATCGGCTTTGGCGAGGATCCGGACACCGCATTCAGCAGGGCAGCGGCCCGCCTGAACGAGATTGACGCGGCCATTGAGGCACTGGGCAACGCCCCGCACCAGGGCACCCTGCGCAGCGATATCGCTCCGGGACTGCGCAGCGTGACAAAGGGGCGCGCCATCCTCTATTTCGACCTGAACGAAGCCGAACAGCAGCTACGCGTATTGGCTGTGTTCTTTGGGGGTCAGGATCATCAACGCCGGATGTTGCTCCGTGCGCTCCGCCACGAGCAAACGAACCTGATGCCCTGATCAGGCGCCAATCTGATCATGATTTGTCAGGCACTCGGAATGATCCCGCAAAACCTCCAGCACCCGGCACTCGGCAACGGTTCCCCCGGCACACTCACGGATCATGCGCTGTAATTCAGTCTGCAAGGCCTCCAGCCGGGCAATCCGATCAGCGACGTCTTTCAGCTGTCTCTGCGCGATGGAATCTGCATGAGAACAGGACTGACCCGGATGATCCGCGAGGTTCAGTAACTCCCGGATTGCCTCCAGACCAAAGCCAAGTTGTCGCGCGTGACGGATGAACGAAAGCCGGTCCAGATCACTCTCGCCATAGCGACGCTGCCCGCCTGCTGTGCGCCCCGCTTCCGGCATAAGGCCAATCTCTTCGTAGTAGCGAATGGTCTGCACCTTCGTGCCTGTCCGCTTGCCCAATGTCCCAATTGTCAGCATCTATCACCCGTCTAAAATCTACATATTATGTAGGTTTTTGCGATAGGCTGGGCAACCATTCTGATATGGAAAAGGGGCCACCAATGGCAGCCCCTTCCAGACCGATATTATCGACGTCGCGACTTAGGCCGCCACTTCGCCGGGCCGCTTGCCCAGAATGATCATACTCAGCAGGTCATCATCGGTGACATCATCAATATCGACGGTGCCAACCAGCTGACCGTTCTTCATGACCGAAGCCCGGTCGCAAAGCTCCATCACCGCATTCACATCGTGATCAATGAGGAAAATACCGATACCCTGCGCCTTCAGCTGCTGGATCAACTCGGCAACCATCTGCGTTTCATGCGGCCCAAGGGCGGCTGTCGGTTCATCCATGATCAGGATCTTGGCGTTGAAATAGACCGCCCGCGCGATGGCAACCGACTGACGCTGACCGCCCGAGAGAGCCGAAACCGGTTCCGAGAATTTTTGAAAATTCGGGTTCAACCGGTTCATGATCTTGCGACATTCGGCCTCCATGGCGGAATCGTCCACCAGACCAAACGGGGTAACCAGCTCGCGACCCAGGAACAGGTTGGAGGCCGCATCCAGATTATCCGCCAGCGCCAATGTCTGATAGATCGTCTCGATGTTATGCGACCGCGCATCACGCGGATTGGTGATCTCAACCTTATCGCCATTGACCCGGATTTCGCCGGAATCCATCTGGTAGGCACCCGACAGCACTTTGATCAAGGTGGATTTCCCGGCACCATTATGGCCGAGCAATCCAACAACTTCGCCGGGATAGAGATCAACGCTGACGTGATCCACAGCCTTGATCCCGCCAAAGGAGATCGAAATATCTTTCATCTCGACCAGCGGCGTGGCGCCTGCGGCGCGCAACTCTTTTGCAGTGCTCATATCCGGGCCCCCACGCGTTTGCGGTAAAGAATATCGATCCAGACGGCTGCGACCAGCACGGTGCCCACGACGATGTTCTGGAACGGTGCGTCGACACCGACCATGGCCATCCCCGACTGCAGGCTCTGCATAATCAACGCCCCGAGGATGGCGCCATAAATCGTGCCAAACCCACCGGACAGTGCAGTGCCGCCAATCACGGCCGCCGCAATAACGCGCAACTCATCCAGAGTCCCGATATCATTGGAGTGATTGGCAAGACGGGCCGAGGCCACAACCGCTGAAAGCGCACAGAGAAATCCCATCAGGGCAAAGATCTTGACCGTCAGCAGACGGGTGTTGATGCCGGACAGCTCGGCGGCATCCGGGTTGCCACCGGTGGCAAAGATATAGCGGCCAAACCGGGTGCGGCGGGCGATAATCGTCATAATCACGGCAGTTGCAATCAGGATCAGCACCGAGATTGGCAAGCCATAACCGACAACCAGCCCCTCAGGCATGGTTTCGCCTTCTGCTTCCATCATTCGCGCCAGACGGCGCGCCGGGATCTGATAGGCATTCAGCACGGCCACAAAGCCAAGGATCGACGCCGCAATCGCACCTGCGATCACCGCTTCCGCCCAGGCGGGTTTCACCGGGAAACCATGGCCCTGTTTGCCGCGGCGGCTGTTCCACAGGGCAACCAACGCCAGAGCCGTGGCTACGATTCCGACGGCCCAGCTGAGCGTAGTGCCCAGCGTGCCCGAGGTGCCCCCGAAGATTAGGAACCTGCTGTCAAGCGGGCCAATGGTCTGCCCGTCGGTCAGATACCAGGCAACGTTACGCCAGACCAGAAAACCACCCAGGGTCACGATAAAGGCGGGAATGGTCAGGAAACCTACCATCCATCCCTGAAAAGCCCCAATCAGGGTGCCGATCGTCAGGCCAACCACCACGGTTATGATCCAGGTTGCCGGGTGGTTGAGTCCAAGCCCCAGCATATCCGGTAGCACATCGGTCTGCACGACAGCCATCACGGCCGAGCAGGTCGCCAGCAACGCACCGACGCTCAGGTCGATGTGGCGTGTCACGATCACAAAGACCATGCCCGTGGCCATGATCGCCACAGAGACCGTCTGGATGGTGAGGTTGAAAATATTGCGCGGCGTCAAGAAACGTCCATCCGTCAGGATGTTGAATCCAATGCACAAGATGACAAAGGCACCGATCATTCCCAATAGGCGGACGTCCAGTTCCAATTGCTGGAACAGGCCACGCTTGTTTTGTTCGGGGATCGGCTGAGACGTGGTTTCGGTCATATCCGAACTCCAGTGATCAGCGGTAGTGAAAGGGGGACGCGCGCCCGATCCAATCGGGACCCTCTGAGGGCGCGCGCCGGTTTAGAAAGAAGTAGCCGAGAAACTCTCAGCAGCTGCTTAGTTGCAGGGCGCAGGACCGTTGGTCACACCCTGGCACAGCGCCTCCTTGGTGATCCAGCCGGCATCGACAACAACCGACAGGTTGTCAGCGGTCACCGGGATCGGCTCCAGGAACCGCGCCGTCAGCTCGGTGCCCGCTGGGGACGTCCAGGCGGCACCGCCCGCGACATCACCCATGGCAGCGCCTTCGGCCATTTCCACCGCGATTTCAGCGGCGGCCTTGCCCAGATCACGAGCGTCTTTCCAGACGGAAACGGTCTGCGTGCCTTTGGCAACACGGTTCAGCGCAGCGTGGTCGCCATCCTGACCGGACACCGCGATACCTTCCATGCCCTGCGCGGTCAGCGCGGCGACAACACCACCGGCGGTGCCGTCATTGGAGGCAACAACGGCATCGACCTTGTTGTCATTTGCGGTCAGGATCTGTTCCATATTGCGCTGAGCGTTGGCCGGCAGCCAGCCATCGGTATAGGCTTCGCCAACGATCTTGATATCGCCGCTATCGATTGCCGCCTGAATGACCTCTTGCTGGCCACCGCGCAGGAAATCCGCGTTGGGATCGGTGGGCGAGCCCTTGATCATCACATAGTTGCCGCTCGGCTGGGCCTCAAGCACGGCCCGGGCCTGCATCCGCCCCACTTCGACATTGTCGAAAGTGAGATAGAAGGCACGGCTGTCTTCAATCAGGCGATCATAGGCAACAACGGGGATACCTTCGTCCGCCGCCGCCTGAACAGCCGGGCCAATCGCCTGAGCGTCCTGGGCCAGAACGATCAGCGCATCCACGCCCTGTGCAATCAGGCTTTCAATGTCCGCAAGCTGCTTGGCCGACGACGACTGTGCATCTGCCGATACATAGGTCGCACCTTTCGCTTCCAGCGCAGCCTTGATCGCCGCTTCGTCGGTTTTCCAGCGCTCTTCCTGGAAGTTCGACCAGCTGACGCCAACGGTCACATCTTCGGCAAGGGCCATGCTCGCGGTGGCGGCAAAGGCAAGTGCGGAGACTCCACTCAAGAATTTCATTGTTTTCCTCCCTCGGGTCGTTGCGGGCTGCTGCGGCAATCGGGTTCCCCCACGCCACATGCCCGTCCTGATATCCCTAACATTATTTTTTTTGAAACTCAAATTAAATAATGTATCATGAGGCCAGATATCTTGTCGGGCGGCGCTTTCCTGCGATAAGTCGCCTGATAATAAGGGGGAAATACGGTGGTTAAATCGGACAGGCTTTCACATTCCGGCGAACTGCGTGAAAGCAGTCGCCTTCAGGTATTCGATACCATCCGGGCCGCAGGGCAAATCGCACGAATCGATATCGCTCAGGCCACCCGCATCAGCCCCGCCACCGTCACGGCGATCACCGCCGAACTGCTGGCCGCAGGGCTGATCGAGGAAGTCAGCCCGGATACAGCGCGCGGTGCCAAACGCGGCCGCCCACGGGTCGCCCTCAAAATCTGCGGCAGCGCCCATCGAATCGCCGGGCTGAAATTGTCGCATCACGCCATCACGACCCTGATCACCGATTTCGAAGGCACAGAGCTGGTCAGCCACGAAATGCCCCTGCGTGGCGGTCAGATGTCGCCAGAGGCCCTGTGCGAGAAAATTGTCGAAGCCCTGGACCAGAGCTGCGCCAAGGGCGGGTTCACCCGCGCGCACATCTCCGGAGTTGGCATTGGCATGGCCGGCGTTATGGATGCCGAGCGCAATTTCATCTACTGGTCATCGTCGCTCAACGTGCGGAATATCGATCTTGGCAGCCTTCTTGGCAGCTATCTGAGCATGCCGGTGTTTATCGACAACGACGCCAATCTGGTCGCCAAGGCTGAGCATCTCTTCGGTGAAGGTGACACCCGCAGCAACTTTGTCGTGGTGACCGTCGAACATGGTGTCGGCATGGGCATCGTCATCGACAATCAGATATATCGCGGCGCGCGGGGCTGCGGCGCAGAATTTGGCCATATCAAGGTGCAGCTCGAAGGCGCGCTGTGCCAATGCGGCCAGCGCGGCTGTCTGGAAGCTTACGTCGGCGACTACGCCCTGCTGCGCGAGGCGAATATCACCAGTGGCGTCGAACGGCACAAGGATCTCGCCTCGCTTTATGCTGCCGTCGGTGACGGCGACACCATGGCGCAATCCATCCTTGACCGCGCCGGGCGCATGTTTGCCATGGGACTGGCCAATATCGTCAATATATTCGACCCGCAGATGATCGTTTTGGCGGGTGCGCAGCTGGCCTTTGGCTACCTGTCCTCCGACAAAGTGGTGGAGGAAATGCGCCGCTGGGTGGTTCAGGTGGACGGCCCCCTGCCCGAAGTGCGCGTCCATGGCTGGGGCAACAAGATGTGGGCAAAAGGGGCCGCCGCCTATGCGATTGAAGAAGTCTCCGCACTGACCATCCGCGAAGTTGCCAGCCATGCGGGATAAACTCTCATATATCCTCGCGCCGATCTGGCTCCTGCCGCAGATCGCGCTGGCGGACATCCCCGAGCCTCCGGTGTTCCGCTCCCAACCAGTTCCCGCACATGTCTATGATGGCGGTTGGGAGCATTTCGTGGGTGGGGGGCTCGCCTCGCTGGATTGCAACGACGATAAATTCCCTGATCTGGTGGCGGCGGGCGGCAGCAACCCGGTTCAGCTGATGATCAACCAGAGCGAGGCACCAGGCGCCACGCTGCGGTTTGCAACCGCTACACCGGCCGCCCTCGCACAGACAGGTGTCACCGGCGTCTACCCGCTCGACATTGATGGTGACGGTATTCTCGATCTTGCCCTGCTGCGCCTTGGCGCGGATCAGCTGCTGCGTGGAACCGGAAACTGTCAGTTCGAACCCTTCGATGGTCTGGGGTTTACCAGTGGTGACCACTGGACCACCGCGTTTTCGGCCACCTGGGAGCCGGGCGCTCAGCTGCCGACGCTTGCCTTTGGCACCTATGTCGACCGAAGCGACCCCGAGGGTCCGTTTGAGGCCTGTGACGACACACTGCTGTATCGGCCCGATGGTGACCGCTACGGCCCGGCCATCCGGCTCCAGCCAGGGTACTGCGCGCTGTCCATGCTGTTCACCAATTGGCACCGAAGCGTTGGGGGAAGCGCCCGCGGTCGGGCCGATCTTCGGATCAGCAACGACCGACATTACTATGTCCGGGGTGGGCAGGAGCAGATGTGGAAAATGACCACGCCGCCAAGGCTCTACCAACAGGACGACGGCTGGCTGCCCTTTCACCTCTGGGGGATGGGGATAGCGTCTCGCGATCTGAACGGTGACGGGTTTTCCGATGTCTACCTCACCTCGATGGGAGATCAGAAACTACAGCTGTTTGATCCAAGCGGCACCGGCCCCGCCTACCGCGATGTGACTTATGATTACGGCACCACCGCCCACCGCCCAACCAGCGGCGGTGACGGGCGACCATCCACCGGGTGGCACGCGGATTTTGGCGATGTGAACAACGATGGGCATGACGATATCTTTGTCACCAAGGGAAATGTCGAACAGATGCCCGATGCCGCCATGCGCGACCCGAATACCCTGTTGATCCAAGGGGCAGATGGGCGTTTTGCCGACATGGCCACCGCTGCGGGTATTGCCAGCATGGAACGTTCTCGCGGCGCCGTGCTGCGCGATCTCAATCTCGATGGGCAGCTTGACCTTGCCGTGATCAACCGGCGCGCGCCAATGGAACTCTACCAGAACACCACCAGCCCATCCGGAAACTGGCTGAGCCTGTCACTCAAGGGCACTGCCCCGAACACGCAGGCAATTGGTGCCTTCGTCGAGCTGGACACAGGCATAAGGATACACACCCGCGAGGTCACTGTCGGCGGCGGCCATGCGGGCGGCTCGGCCGGGGATCTGCACTTCGGTCTGGGAGAGAGCGATGATCTGCGGTTGCGCATTATCTGGCCGGATGGGGAAACCACAATCTGGCAAGAAATCACGCCCAACCAGCATCTTACCCGAACACAATAAACTCCTGGACCGGTAGATCAGCGTTCCACCGGCAGGCCCGATGGAACGCTATCCGGCACCCCAAGCCGCCCCTTGGCTGCGGCGCTGTCGGTCAGCGCTTCCAGAAAGGCCACGAGATCGGCAATATCCCCGTCACTTAGCGCAATCGGATCCAGATCATTCGCCGCCGCGATACGCTCCAGCTCGACCGGATCATCCATGACGGCCCAATCCGACACCCCATCAAGACCGGGCAAGACCGCCTGGCTGCGATCATAAGACATCAGCGCCGCGACGGGATCCAGATGGTGACGCACAACAGCCTCCAAAGTGGCATAGGCGCCGTTATGCCCATAGGGCGCTGTCAGCGCGACATTGCGCAGCGACGGGGTGCGAAAGCGGTAAGCGTCATCCGGGTTTCCTGTCACCCGCAACCGCCCCTCGTCGCGGGCGTGGGTTTCAAATCGGGCGGCCTTGCCCGGACCAAGCTGCGGCATCGCGATTGCATGAAACCTATTGTCCGTCTGCAACCAGCCTGTATGGCACTGGCTGCATCCGGCGCCCCCGTAGAAAAGCTCCTGCCCCCTTGCTGCTGTGGTGGGCAAGGCCTCTCCATACAGCTGAGCACGATCAAACGGGCTGTCATCAGCCCGCCATTCAAACCGGATAAACGCCGCCAGCATATTGCCGATATCGGTAAAGCGGATGGGTTCTGCCGCTCCCAGGACCTCATCGAAACGCTGCCGATATTCGGGGATCTCTGCGACCCGGCCCGCGATGATATCCCATGCCCCACCGGGATGGCTCAGCTGACCCAGACGTACCGCGCGCGAGACATCATTTTCGCCGTAGTGGCCGGCCATCTCATCTGCCGAAAGCACCGGAAACATCGCCTGTGCGGCCAGCGCGGAATCGAATCCTGCGACCATGTCACCTTCCAGCGGCGTGCGGATACCCGACCCATATGCGGGGTCAGCCTCCAGTCGGCCGTCGTGGAACATCACATCCATATCATCAGCGCCAAGATTCCAGAGCGCGGGCGCGTTACGTGGAATACGCTGTTCAGGACGGTTGTCCGGATCCGCGCGCCGCTCAGGGCCAAGCGTGGTTGCGCCCTCGCCCAGCGACAGGGAGACGCCGTCACCTGTGCCAAACCGTGGATGATGGCAGCTAGCGCAGCTGATGTTGCGGTTGCCCGATAGAATGGGATCATAAAACAGCAGTTGGCCCAGCTCGACCTCTGCCTGTATCTGCGGGGTAAAGCTAGGCCGCGGCCCCAGATCCAAATTCATGGACTGTTCCTCAGCGCTACCAGCACAGGCGAAGGTCGCGTTCGTTATGCAGATCGCAATCGCGCCACACAGGCGATATCGACGCCGGTATTCAGCCATCTTGCTCCCTCTCCGCTACGGAAAATTTCAGCAGCAACTTCTGGCGATACGGATGACCGGGGTCCACCAGAACACTCGGGAAATGGGGCTGATTTACCGCATCCGGCAAACCCTGCGGCTCGATACAGACGGCAGAAAATGGTGCCAACCCCTGTCCATCCCGCGCGGCGCAGGAACTGTTCAGATGGCTCGCCGTGTAAATCTGCGCACCCGGTTGATCCGAGAAAACCCGCATGACAACACCATTGGAGGCGCCAAGCTGGGCCACCTCGCGCATATCACCCGAAGCGTTCGGGGGGAAATTCACATGGATATCCGTGCCAAGCCGCTCTGGATCCAGCGCGGCAAAGCTCCGGCCAGCGCGATAGTCAAATCTGGTACCGCTAGTTGGTGCAATTTCGCCCGTAGGCACCCCATCCCGGCGCAGCGGCAGATAGCTCTCGGCGCTGCTGTGCAGGCGGTGCCCCCAGATATCGCCCTTGATACCAAGCGTATAATAGTTGTGCTGCGCCAAGCTAATCGGGGTGAGTTGGTCCACCGAAGCTGTCATGTCATAGCTGACCGTTGTGCCGGACACGGCAATCCTAAGCCGGATATCGGCACCGCCCGGATAGCCGTTTTCACCATCCGCGGAGAAGTGGCGCAATTCAACCGCCCCGGCCCCCAGCCGCCGCATATCCCAGAACACCCGTCCAAGCCCCTGCGCGCCGCCGTGAAGCTGGTTGCTCCCTTCATTGGCATTAAGAGAAACCTCGCGACCCGCGAGGTGGAAACCCGCCCCGCCAATCCGATTGGCCACCCGGCCAACAATGGCACCCAGATAATACGGATCCCCCAGATAGGCCGTCATATCGGCATATCCCAGCACCATGGGTTGCCAGGTTTCACCATCGCGCAGATCCAGCCAGGCCGTTATAGCGCCAAGGTTCATCACCCTTAGCCGCAGATGATCATTCTCCAGATCGAGCCAACGCAATCTCTCGTCAGCATCGTCCCGCAGATGCGAGTGCTGCTGTAAGGCTCTGGAGCGAGGCTGGCTGGATGATGGCATACAGGGGCGTCCTTTGGGTGCAGAACCCCGGAAGTCCTGGTGATGATATTTATTTCACCGATCAAATTAATACGCCGAACGGCGGCTGTCAATTCAACTGTTCGGCCGCATCACCAGCTCGGGAACGCTTGTTCAGCCTGGCTGCCGATCTGCATACCCCATCTTTAGAACGCCCCAGCATGACTTTGTTTACGACAAAATCTTGCCACGAATTTGAATCAAATCTTAGGAAAGGCGGACGAGATCGCAGCCAGAAAATCGGCCAGCGACCCTGTCGACATAAATGTCGACACCGCGAGGCTGAAAATCGGGGTAAGGCATGAGCGACATTACGAATTTTGACCACCTGCGCGCGCCATCAGGCGGCGGTCAGGCGGCAGAACCGCGCTTCGATATTTATGCAAGGATCGGAAAGCGCCTTCTTGATATGTCACTTGCGCTGGCTCTTCTGCCCGCCCTCGCCCCGGTTATCGCGCTCCTCTGGCTCATCAGCCGACGCGATGGCGGGCCAGGGTTCTTCGGTCATACTCGTATCGGCAAGGACGGAATACCCTTCACCTGCTGGAAAATCCGTACCATGATCCACGGCGCGGAGGATATTCTGGCCGAGCATCTCAAGTCGGACGCCCAAGCGGCCAGCGAATGGGCCCGCGACCGCAAGCTCAGCCGCGATCCACGGGTCACGGGCTTTGGCCTGTTCCTCCGCCGCAGCAGTCTCGATGAGCTGCCACAGATCTGGAACGTGCTGCGCGGTGATATGAGCTTTGTCGGGCCGCGCCCGATCGTGCGCTGCGAACTGCACAGATATGGTCCAGCCGCTTCTGCATATCTGAGCCAAAGACCGGGAATCACCGGGCTGTGGCAGGTATCAGGTCGCAACGATGTCAGCTATGCAGATCGGGTCTCCTTTGACGTTGATTACCTGAAGCGGCGGACATTCGGCTTTGATATCAAACTGATCCTGCTGACCGGCCGCTCAGTCATTGCGCGCACCGGACGGTAAACGGGCCATTAAGCCCTCTGCGGTAACGTTCAGCCAACGGCGATAGGGATCAGAGTCTGCACCAAGGGTGACAGCCGCGGCAGATTATGCTCCCTAACTGCAAAAGCGGGACCAACAGAATGCACGACAGCAATACCGATGCTTCGACACTCAGCCATATATCGCAGGGCCGCGGCCGCCTGGCGCTGATTGGCGTGTTCTGGTCCTTCGTCAACATCATGGTCAGCAACGGCTTGACCGTGGTTGTGTTCCTGGTGACCTCTCTATTGCTGGAGCCCGCCGATTTTGGCGCCGTGGCTCTGGCCACCTCGATCGTCATCTGGGTCATGACATTGGTGCCGCTGCCGCTTGGAGACGCCATCATTCAACGCAGCAACCTGAGGCAGAGCCATCTGGACAGCGCATTCTGGCTGACGATGGTGATCGCACTTGCCACTATTGCGATCCTGGTTCTCTGTGCGCCGATGATCGCGTCCTGGACCAAACTCGAGGCACTTGCGATCATATTGCCAGTGCTGTCGCTCCGTATCCTGTTTGTATCACTTGGAAATGTTCCCGCAGCACTGGTGAACCGGCGGATGGAGTTTCGTCATATTGCGTTGCGGACAACCCTTGCAAATGGGCTGGGCGCGGCAGGTTGCCTGCTGCTCGTGTTGCAGGGGTATGCCATCTGGGCACTGGTCTGGGCACAGGTCATTACCGCGATTGTCGGCTGCGTCGTCTCCTACTGGGCCGCTGGCTGGCGCCCTGGGCTACAGCTCTCGAGGGCCGCTTTGACGGATCTGCGCGGCTTTACCCTGTTGACGATGGGTGGCCGGATGATCGAACCGACCAAGATCAACCAGATCCTGCTCGGGATCGTCGCCGGCCCAGCAGTGCTCGGCATCTTCTTTTTCGCCCGCAGAATGTGTGAAATCCTGCAGGAGCTTACCATTGGCACACTCTTGCCTGTCACAAGGGTCCTATTTGCCAGTCTGCAAACTGAAAAAGAACAACGGCGGGAAGCGTTTATCCTCAGCAGCTTCGCCGCTGCAACCGCCGCCTTGCCGCTGTTCATCGGCTTCATCATTGTGGCCCCGACGGCGATACCCTTCGTCTTTGGCAGCAAATGGCTCGCTGCGATCTACCCGCTCCAGTGTTTTGCAATGCTCAGCCTGATGATGAGTATCGGCGTCATGCAGGCCTCTTTGCTCAGGTTCTCCGGTCATGCACGTTGGTGGTTCGGATTTGAATGTGTCGTCAGCCTGTCTGGATTTGCAGCGATCCTGCTGCTGGCCCCGGAGGGTCTGAACAGGATCATGTCCGCATTGGTTGGCATTTCCTTCTTGCTCTGGCCGGTCGCCACGCGCAAAACTCTGAAAACCCTCGAAATCTCGGCGACAACCTATATCTTCGATGCACTGCGCCCCGCGCTGATTTCTGTCTCAATGATGTCCATTGGGCTCTTCGCGCTACGTGAGTTGGGGCCGCCGATGTATGGCACCCCACAGCTTATGGCTCAACTTGCGGTCGCAATCCCCACCTATCTGATCATGATCCTCCTCGTGGGCGGCGACCGCTTGCAGCAAATCCTGGGAAAGATCCGCAACAGAAGAGATCGCGATCCGGTTGAACCTGGCGCTCACCAGTAGACGTTTCCACCGGCGGCTGCCGTCAGCATTCTGATTTGCACCCGCATCTCAAGTCGCAGGCCTACCGGCCTTCGCAGCCAAACTATGATCCGCAGCACCTTTCCAGCCGACGCCAGCCATCTCATGACGCCATGTCGAGGTTTCGAGGAGCTAGGCCGTTCGGTGCGCGCAGCGGACAAAAGCCGGTACCATGGTCAAAGGCGATACGGTGCAGCATCGGACACTCAGGAAGCAGAGGCTGCCTTGCCGCCCAGAACCATGGAAACCGCTGAAAGAGCCGCGCGGTATTGAAGCAACACCCGCCCATCTGCTTTGACAGGCTTCCGGTTGGCACCGCTCCCACCGCAGGGGTGCCAACAGACCGCGAGCCAGCTCAGGATCGTCGCCCCGTCAGGATCAAACATCCGCTGGTCGTTCGCACGCTGATGGGCAGCGGACAATGGATGCTCCAGACTGAATGATCTCAATCGGGTGCTGCACCACAACCCGGCATGATAGGGATCTGGATCGTCAAACCTGCTTTGCGCCGCCCCGCAACAAACCACTTCAATCAACCAGAGTTGGCGTTAGCGTGTCATCCTTGCGACCTCGCTGATTGCGGGAAACTCAGATCACGGAAACGCTGCCGGACTGCAAACCATCCAGCTCAGGAATGACCCAAAGATCCGACACGGGGCCATCACAGGCAGCAACAGCAGACATCAAAGACGAGAGCCACCACTCAAAGGAGTGGCGGCTCTCAAGCATTTGGTGGAGCTACTCTCGGACTCGCCGGCCCCGCTTGGACACCCAGTGACGCCCGCGCCTCCAGAGCAGTCTAAGTCAGCGCCCTAGGCCGCAGCCGTATAACTGTGGTGCTGCGCGCTCTGCACGGGCTGGCGGCCAGCATCTCCAGTCTGAAAGGCTGTGACCAGCCGCGACAGATTGGTTGTCTCATGGTCCAGCGAACTGCAGGCGGCGGCGGTCTCCTCGCACATGGCGGCATTCTGCTGCTGGGCAGCTTCCAGTGTGCTCATCGCGCCATTCAACTCCGAAATGCCCCTGGATTGCTCGTCGGCCTGTTTGGCAATATCGCCAACATGTTCCGAAATGCTGCCAATGGCATTCATAATGGTCTCCAGAGAGGAATTGGTCCTGCCGACCAGATCCACGCCATGGGCCACCTGCGCTGCGGAGGCGGTAATCAGCTTCTTGATTTCTAGCGCCGATTCAGACGAACGCAGCGCAAGACTACGGACTTCGGCGGCAACAACCGAGAACCCGCGACCCGCTTCGCCAGCCCGCGCGGCTTCAACACCGGCGTTCAGGGCAAGCAGGTTTGTCTGAAACGCGATATCGTCAATCATGCCGGTGATCCGGGTGATCTGCTCAGAGGTGGCGGCAATCGAATCCATCGCATCAACCGTCTCCCGGGCAACCGCGGAGCTGTTTGTTGCACTCTGATTCACGGATGTGACCAATGCCTCAGTTTCGCGCGCGCCGCTGGCGACATGCTGGACGTTCTGCGTGAGTTCGCTCAGCGACGCCGCAGTCTCTTCCAGCTGAAGCGCGGATTGTTCTGTGCGCTGCGACAGATCGTTGGTTGCCGAGGAAATCTCCGTCAATCCGGTATCGATCGAACGTGCCGAGTCATTGACCGAGGTGATCAGCTTGCTCAACTGTTCAACAGTATTGTTGAAGTCCTGGCGCAGCCCCTCATACTGGCTGGGCATTTCATCGTGGATTTTGACATCCAGCCGCCCGGAAGCCAGCTGTTGCAAATTCTGGGCAAGGGCCTGAACAACCGCCTGCTGCTGCTGCTGATCGCGCAGCTGATTTGCTTCCAGCTCCTCCTTGGATGCCAAACCCTGGCGCAGGGTCTCGATGGACAGGGCCATCGCCCCGATCTCATCCTTACGCTTTGGAATATCAACGGGTTGATGCACCTTCCCGGCGGTAAGATCCTTCATGACCCCAAGCATTCGCCCCAGGGGACGCCGGACAAGCGAGCGCACCGAGAAGAAGATGGTGGCCAGCGTCAGCGCCAGCAAGAGAACATTGGCGATCAGCTGTTCGTAGATGCTTGCCTTTACCGGGTTGACGAAGACATGGCGTGGCACATCCAAGACGACAACCCAGGTCTTGTTCATGCCGTAAGCGGTGAAAGGAAAGAACAGGCGTGTCGACCCATCAGCGCGATCCGAAACAATCTGCACCTCTCCGGTTTCGACAGCGGCCTGGAAATCTGCCACCTCGTCCCCTTCAAAGGCCTGAATCAGCATTTCCGGGTCAGGATGTGACAACCATTTGCCGCCCTGGCCCAGCAGCATCACACTGCCGCCTTCATAAACCGACAGCCCCCGGACAAAATCACCGAGATTATCGAGCACGATATCGACACCGGCAACACCGACGATCTGGCCCTGTGCATTCACAGGCACCGACACCGATGTCAGCAGGCGGTTTTCATTTGAGAGATAAGGTTCGGTGATGACACTCTCGCCACTGTCGATCGGCAGGCGATACCACTCGGATGTGTCATTGGGATCAACGTTGAACGTCTCGAAATTCAGCCCGCCGGACTCCGCTTTGGTCCAGTAGGCGGCAAAGATACCATCGGCATTTCGCCCCTCTTCACCGGTAATGAAATCTTCGGTGGCGCCGTCCGGAATCGCTGACATCCAGGAAGAGAATACAAGATCATAGCGGCCGGGGACGCCTTCCATGATCTTGATCAGATCGGCGGTGGTTGCCTCGCCATCTTCGATATATCCGGATAGCGCGCCGCCTAGTGCCGCCGCAGCTGAGGTCGCTTCGACCAGTTGAGACGACAGGCTTTGCGCGATATCCGAGGCACGCTGCGACGCGCCCTCCAATACCCGCTCCCTGACCTGTGCAGATTCATTGAGGGCCGTAAATACGCTGAAGCAGAGCATCAGCCCGGTAATTGCAACCGTGGTCGCGGCAAGTAGCTTGCCTGATATTGTGTTGAACAGAGCTGGCATTCATATCTCCACTTGGAAGGCTCGTCTTGCACAACCTCTCGCATATTCGCCTGAACAAAGTGTTGACCCACCGCGCCGGGGGCAGTCCCCCAACCGGTTTACCCGGCAGTTTTCAATTAGATTGAAGATATATTTTAGGCCAGCCCCGAACGAGGACTGGCCGCCGCGCAGCAAAGCGAGAGACAGATCTCTAGATCGGGGCCGTCGCCGCCGACAACCACCGGCCCGCTGCATCGCTGACCAAGGGCGATAACCGCTGCAGCACATCCTGATGATACGTATTCAGCCAACAGCGTTCGTCCTCACTCAGATCTGCCGGGATCAGCATGTCGGTTTGTATTGGTGCAAGCGTCATATTGCGAAAGCTGAGGAACCCATCACTTTCTTCAATAACCTCAAAGATGTTCTCAATCCGGATGCCAAAACGCCCGGCCTCGTAATAGCCCGGCTCGATCGACACAACCATGCCAGGCACCAGATCCACCGGATTATAGGGCTTGCCGATGCGTTGCGGGTGCTCGTGCACCGAGAGCCGATGTCCGATGCCATGACCGGTGCCATGGTCGTAATCCAAGCCGAGGTCCCAGAGCGGTCGCCGACAGATCGCATCTATATGATGGCCCTGCGTACCCCGGGGAAACCGCAGCGTGGCCAGCGCATGGAACGCGCGAAACACCGCCGTATACGCCTGGTCATAGCCGTCGGGGCGCATCCCGAAGGCATAGCTGCGCGTGGCATCGGTGGTCCCGGTGTCATACTGGCCGCCGCTGTCCAGCAGATAGGGATTCTGTGGCATTATCGGAGCATTACGCCCGTTGGTGGCCGCGTAGTGGCACATTGCAGCATTGCCTGCCGCGGCTGAGATCGTCTGAAAGCTCTCGGTCAGAAAACCCGGACGCGCCTGTCGGCAGGACAGGATCTGTGCTTCCGCCTCACGCTCGGTCACCGGCTCACCAGCCGCCGCGCGAGCAGGCACCGTCTGCGCCAACCAGGCCGAGAACTCGACCCAGGCCACCCCGTCTTCCAGATGGCAATCATGCAGACCGGCGATTTCGACCGGATTCTTAACGGATTTGGTCCGGGTCAATATACTGGCCACCGCAGCCGCAGTCGCCCCGGCGTCGGCAATAGTATGACGCACCGCAACCGGCGAAAAATCCGGATCAAACAGGATCCGTTCTCCGGCGTTGCATCGGTTTTGAAGAGCGCCCAGAAACTGCGAGACTGGCTGGGCGGTCACGATGTCCGGCAGGTGATCCTTGACCTCATCATCCAGCTTGGCCGGATCAACGAACCAAGTGACCGTCCCGTTTCTCTCGGCAATGAGAAAGGACTGCGGCATCGGGTTGAAGGCCACGTCATCCCCACGCACGTTCAGCAGCCAGGCAATATTGTCAGGTTGTGTCTCAACCAGACATGCGGCGTCCTGCTCGCTCAGATATGCTGCAAGATCCGCACATTTCTCGGCACTGCTCCGCCCGGCCCATTGCATCGGAAAAACGCTGATCCGCCCGGTCGGCGCTGGCGGCTGGTCCGACCAGATCGCATCCACCGGATTGTCGCCTTGCGGCAACATCGTCGCACTGGCCTGCACAGCGGATGCGGCAAACCGATCGAACCAGCCGGGTGGCAGGTGCATCGGGTCGAACCCGATCTGCCAGCCTGCCTGCGCAACCGCGCCCAGCCAGTGTTCCGGTGGCTGTTCAAAAATGTGAAGCCGCGAAAACAGCGGTCCTGAGCATTCATTTGCGACCTGCACGGTGTAGCGGCCATCCACAAACACGGCGACGGTCTCAGCCGTGATGATGGCCATCCCGGCCGATCCGGTAAAACCTGTGACATAGGCAAGGCGTTCGTCATGGGGAGCCACATATTCCCCCTGATGCGCGTCGAACCGGGGCAGAATGAAGGCATCCAGATCGCGGGCACGCAGCTCGCGGCGCAGATCGGCAATGCGGGCGGCGGCAGGGGAGCCGCTCAACATGTCATCCATTTTGATTGATCTCTTCCGCAAGATGGCAGGCGACCTCGCCACGGTCGCCAAGAGGACGCAGGTGCGGGACATCCCGCCTGCAAATTTCCGAAGCGTGGGCGCAGCGCACATGGAACGGGCACCCTGGCGGCACGTTCAGCGGCGACGGCAGCTCTCCCTCCAACCGGATCGCATCCCCTTTGTCATCGGGATCAAGCGACGGGGCCGCACTCAGCAACGCCTGTGAATACGGATGCGCCGGATTGGCAAACAGGCGCTCGCTGTCGCCGATTTCCACGATGCGGCCGAGATAGATCACTGCGACACGGTGGGAGACATGGCGCACCAGCCGCAAATCATGGGCGACAAACAGGATGGTCAGATCCAGCTGCTCCTGCAGCTCCAGCAGAAGATTCACCACCTGCGCCTGAACCGAGACATCCAGCGCCGATACCAGCTCATCGGCGATCAGCACCTCAGGCTCCACCGCCAGCGCACGGGCAATGGCAATCCGCTGACGCTGGCCACCGGAGAACTCATGCGGCAGTTTCTGCGCCGCATCTGCGGGCAGCCGCACCAAATCCAGCAGCTCCGCGACTCGTGTCGGGATCTCGTCGGAGGGGCGCATCTTATGGACCTGCAAGGCTTCGCTCAGGATCTGACCGCAGGTCATACGCGGGTTGAGCGACGAATAGGGATCCTGGAACATCATCTGCACGCGCCGGTTATAGCTGCGGTCGCTGCGCGCGCCGTCGGCGAATATATCCTGCCCATGGTGGCGAATGCTGCCACCCTGCGGCTCGTAAAGCCGGACGATGCAGCGCGCCAATGTCGATTTTCCGCACCCCGATTCTCCGACAACACCTAGGGTTTCTCCCTTCCTCAGCGCCAGGCTGACGCCGTTCAGCGCGCGTACGGCGCGACCGGGTTGCTTGCGCATCACATCAATCAGGCTGCGCGGCAGATGAAACGTCAGGCTGAGATTGTCGATCTCCATCACCGGATCAGTCATGCCACCTCTCCCTGGACCGCGGGAACCGGATTGAAACAGGCCGCGCGACGCCCGGCACTGATCGCCTCCAACTGCGGGCGCGCATTCAGGCAGGCCTCAGTCCGTGCGTCGCAACGGGGCGCATAGGCGCAGCCTCGGGGCAGCATCTCCAGACTAGGTGGCGTACCCGGCACAGAGTAAAGCGGCGTCCGTGGCGGCACATCCTGTGGCACCGACTGCATCAATCCGGCCGTATAGGGATGGCGCGGCGTGCGCAGCACCTGCCGCACCGCCCCCTGCTCGACGATCCGCCCAGCATACATCACCGCAACATTCTCGCAGGTCTGCGCAACGACCCCCAGATCATGAGTAACGAGGATCACGCCCATGTTCATCTCTTCAGACAGGCGCAGGATCAAATCAAGGATCTGCGCCTGAATGGTGACATCCAGCGCTGTGGTCGGTTCATCCGCCAACAAAAGCTTCGGCTGCGCCGCCAGCGCAATGGCAATCATCACCCGCTGCCGCATCCCGCCCGAAAACTGATGCGGATAATCCTGCAACCGAGAGGCAGCCGCCGGGATACCGACATGATCCAGCATCTCGACCGCCCGGTCCCGACGCGCCGCACGCGGCAGATCGGTATGTGCCTTCAGTGTCTCGGTCAGCTGCAGGCCCACGGTCAATAGCGGGTTGAGCGACGTCATCGGCTCCTGAAAGATCATTGCAACCTCACCGCCGCGCACCTGGCGCAGCTGCCGATCCGACAGGCGGGAAATATCCCGCCCCTGCCAGCGCACCTCGCCTGTGACCTCTCCATGGCGACGGGTCAGCCCCAGGATCGACCTGAGCGTGACGCTCTTCCCCGAGCCGCTTTCGCCGACAAGCCCCAGAACCTCACCCTGTCGCACATCAAAGCTGACATCGCGTACCGCAGGCAGCATCACACCGCCGCGTCGAAACGTCGTACAGAGGTTACGGACCTCAAGTATCGGCTGGGTCTCTTTCATGCTCATACTCTCTTTCCCCTTAACCGCGAGGCCGCAACAGATCGGCCAGCCCGTCGCCGATCAGCGAGAACCCGATCCCGGTCAGCACGATGGCGATGCCCGGCATCAGACTGAGCCACCAGGCCGTCGTGATGAAATTGCGCCCTTCGGCAATCAGGACACCCCATTCAGCCTGCGGTGGCTGCGCCCCCAGACCGAGGTATCCCAGCGATGACCCCAGAAGAATGGCCAGCGACATATCGGTCATCCAGTAGACAATCACCGGGGTGATCGCATTGGGCAGCAGGTGGCGAAAGATCACGCGCCGGTCAGAATATCCCATGACAATTCCGGCCGCCGCATAGTCATTGCCCATCTGGGTGATCACCTCGGCGCGCATCAGCCGGGCGTAGTAGACCCAGCCCACCGCCGTGATGGCGATATACATATTGACAAGCCCCGGCCCCAGCACCGCAACAACCGCGATCACCAGGACCAGAAACGGGAAGGTGATGACGGCATCCACCACCCGGCCAAAGATCATATCGGCAATGCCGCGATAATAGCCCACCAACGCACCAACCGTGACCCCGATCAGCATGGCAAAGACCGTGGCCAGAACGGCCATCTGCATATTCACAGAATAGGCAGAGATCACCCGGCTGAGGCTGTCGCGCCCCAGCATATCGGTGCCGAAAGGATGCGCCCAGCTCGGCGGCTGCCGCACCGCGTTATAATCGATGAAATTGGGATCATATGGGGCGAAGAGGCCCGGCGCGATGGCCAGCAGCGTCGAGGCTGCGATAATCGCGACACCGATCATGAACCCCGGTTTGCGCAGCGCGATCTTCCACCGGCTCTGCTGCGGTCGCGTCGCCTCGGGCGACAGAACTGTGGCATCGGTCATGTCAGACGCATCCTCGGGTCTAGGGCGCTCTGGATCAGATCGGTCATCAGGAACACGATCGACACCAGCACTGCAAATGTCAGGGTCAGCCCCTGGATCAGCGGATAATCACGGGCAAAGATTGCCTCCAGCATCAACCGGCCAACGCCCGGCACCGCAAACACCGTTTCGGTGACCAGGGTTCCGCTCATCAGGTTGCCGATGGACAGGCCAAGCAGCGTGACTGTGGAAATCAGCGCATTGCGCAACACATGCCGCCCCAGGATCTGCCAGGCCGACAGTCCCTTGGCACGGGCAAATTCAACATATTCCGCATCCACCACCTCAACGATGGCCGACCGCAGATTCCGCATGATGATCGCAGAGGTATAAAGCGCCACTGCCACCGATGGCAAAAACAGATGGTAGAGCCGCTCGGAAAAACTGTCGCCATAGCCCCCCACCGGGAACCAGCGCAGCTGCGCGGCTAGAAATGTCAGCAAGATCAATCCGATATAAAACACCGGCATGGACAGGCCGACCTGAAAGACGGTGCGGATCACCGCATCGGGCCAGCGCCCCCGGTTCAGTGCCGCAACAAAGGCCAGCGGCCCCGCGATCAGCACCGACAATGCCACGGCATAAACCGTAAGAAACAGGGTCGTCGGCAGGCGGCTGGCGATCACATCTATCACCGGCGCTCGCATCAGGATCGAGCGCCCCAGATCCCCCTGCACGGTATTGGACAGGAACTGCCAGAACTGGACCACCAGCGGCTGATTCAGTCCCAGCCGTTCGCGAATAGCGGCCAGATCAGCATCCGACGCGCGGTCCCCCGCGATGGCGATTGCCGGGTCTCCGGGTAATAGGCGCACCAGAAGAAAGATGATGATCATGACCAGAAAAAAGGTCACGGCCATCAGCAACAGGCGCTTGAGAATATATTGAATAGTGGCCATTCCGGCATCCGTTCGTCTGCACCGCCAGCCCCAGGGCTGACGGTGCTTTTACATTGCAGGGCGAAACTGATCAGCGGCTGATCGACGCTTCCTCAAAGAGGTTGTTGCCCAGCGGTGTCTGCACGTAGCCGCTGACCTTCTTTGACAGGGCCACCGCAAACGGGGTCTCGTACATGAACAGCAGCGGCGCCGCCTCGGCATAGATCGACTGCATCTCGGCATATTGACCAGCACGCGCACCCGAATCCATTTCCGTTGCCGAGGCCTCAAACAGGCTGTTGAACTTCTCGTTCTCCCAACCTGTGCCAACGGCCTTCGCAGTGGGGAAGTAACCGAGCCAACCAGTGACCTGACTTGGGTCATTCACATCATTGACCCACCCATAGGTATGGATGTCAAATTCACCCGACCGGTTCTTCGCGCCACGGGTGGCATTGTCGACCTGCTCCACCTTAAGCTCGATGCCCAAAGGCGCCCACATCTGCTGAAGCGCTGCAAAAATGGTGCTGTCATCCGCCGATCCGGCCAGCGTCGTAAAGGTGATCTCGGTTCCGGGCTCAAGACCGGCCTCGGCAATCAAGGCCTTTGCCTTGTCCAGATCATAGCCATAAAGCGGATCAGTTGATGTCGCCAGCTGGGTCGCCGCCGCCATCAGAGGCGAGGTCATGGGCTTGCCGGCCCCCTGCAGCACCAACCCGATCAGGGCCTGTTTATTGGTGGCATAATTAAGCGCCTGACGCACCCGCTCGTCCGCCAGCGGATTGGGCGATCCATCTGCCCGCGTCGGGCGGGTATTGATCGGTGAATAGATAATCCGGGTCGAGGGGAACAGATTCATATCGATGTTCGGATCCGCCTCCAGCTCGGCCACACGCGAGAACGGGATGAATTCCGCCGCATCCATCTCACCGGCCTGCAGCTTCAGGATACGGGTGGCATCATCGGGGATAATCTCGAAATGCACACCGTCCAGATAGGGCAGCGGTTTGCCGTCCGAGCCACTGCGCCAGTAGTGCTCATTGGCGCAGAAATCCATCGATGTGCCCTGCTCAAACCCGCAGAGATAGAAGGGGCCAGTGCCCACGCCCGCACTCTTTGCTGCAAAGATGGCGGCTGACTTCTCCTGATCCGTTGCGCCTTCGGCGGCCTCGAACGCGGCTTTGGACACGATGCCGGTGGTAAAGGTTGCCAGCATCGACAGGATCGTCGGATCCGGTGCCGAGAGGGTCAGGGTGATCTCGTTTCCATTATTGGCAACTGTATCCAATGTACCGAGGAGACCCGCCCACGGGCTCAGATCAGCATTGCGAGCACGATCCAGCGAAAACACCACGTCCTCTCCGGTCAGCGGTGTGCCATCGGAGAATTTGATCCCGTCGCGCAATGTCAGGGTCACCGTGGTGCCATCTTCAGAGACATTATATGTCTCGGCGAGGCCAGGAACGACCGAATTTCCATCGTCGCTGGGGCGCAGCAACGTGTCGAACAGGCTGCCAACCATCCAGATATCCGGATTGCGATCCGCATAGATCGGGTCGATCAAGGTCGATCCGTCGTAACGGGCAAAGTTCAGCACGCCGCCGCGATCCTGCGCCAGCGCCGGTACGGTCAGTGCCGTGGTCAGGGCAGCTGCGGCCGCCACCAGTTTTCTTGTCATTTGTGAGATCCTCCCAGATCGATTCTCCGTCTCATGTGGAGAAGCATAGCGTGGGTTTTAAAATTACTAAAATTATTTTTAGCAAAAGTTCTGATTGCGGTAGAAATCTCCGGTAGCTCAACTGCAGATGGACGCCGAACTTGCCGCATCAGCCCCAAGGCCGGAGGGTAGAGATATGCGCATTTGCGCCTGATCCTTCAGCGGGCAGAGCTCTTCATCGGCATGGTGCTCACCCAAAGTTCAACCGCCTCTTCGTCACTCAAAACGATCGAATAATGCGGCTTCGAGCAGTCATGGTGAACCGTATCCCCCGGCGACATGATATGCACCGAATCCCCCAGATGATATTCAAGCTGCCCCGAGATCAGGTAGCAGAACACCTCGCCCTCGTGGCACATCTTCTCCGAGACATGACCAGGTGGGCGGTGAATGATCGACGGGTAGCAGAGCGCGCCGGAAAACCCCGGCCCCAGCTTCTCATACAATCTCCCGTTGGTTCCCAGAGCGTAGGTCTGCCGGTTATCCTTATGAATATACTCTCTAAACTCTTCCTCAACACTCAACAGCTGCTCGACGCTGGTTTGCAGGGCGGCAGCGATGGACAACAGCGAGGACAGCGAGGGCGTGCTGATGCCCCGCTCAACCTGAGAAATGAACCCGGGCGTCAGTTCAGTGTCCTCGGCAACCTGCACCATGGTCATCCCCATCGCCTTGCGGCGGCGGCGGATCGCGTGTCCAAGCTGCTCGGAATTGTCCTTCTTGCGCGTTTTCTTGCTGGCGCCTGCCTTTATGGTCTCTGTCTTGCGCGTCTCTGAGGCGTCCATATCCGTATCCTGAAATTCCGGCAGCCCGACACCGCGCTGACCAAAGTGACCCATCCAACCAGCCGAACCTGTTTGGTCATGATCTGTGATGTGGGCTTCAGGAAAACATATACTAAAATTTATTGTAGTGCTACATCAGAAACAGGCGATCGATTGCCGTGACCGCCTTTCAGCCCGCCCCAAGCCCGCCGGAACCGTAGGAGACCGAGATGCGCAGCACCAGGACCGTACATGTCATTTCCGCCCATGCCGAGGGCGAAGTGGGTGATGTCATCGTCGGCGGCGTGGCACCGCCGCCGGGCGCCACACTCTGGGATCAGCGCACATTCATCGCGCAGGACCAGACCCTGCGCAACTTTGTCCTCAATGAACCCCGCGGCGGCGTATTCCGGCACGTCAATCTGCTGGTGCCTCCCAAACATCCCGACGCCGACATGGGGTTTATCATTATGGAACCGGAATATACGCCGCCTATGTCCGGATCGAATTCGATCTGCGTTGCGACCGTGCTGCTGGATGGGGGCATTCTGCCCATGCAGGAACCGGAAACGCATCTGACGCTGGAAGCGCCAGGGGGGCTGGTCAAGGTGCGCGCCGAATGCAGAAATGGCAAAGCTGAGAGGATATTTGTCCGCAATGTTCCCAGTTTTGCAGGGGCAATTGACGTTGCCTTGGATGTCCCGGGGATCGGTACGCTCCGTGTGGATACGGCCTATGGCGGCGATAGTTTTGTGGTCGTACAGGCCGCCGATCTGGATCTGACCATCTGCGACGCAGAGGCCAAGGCCCTGGCACAGATCGGAACCTGCATTCTGGATGCGGCAAATGAGCAGCTGGGTTTCAGCCATCCAGACAATCCCGACTGGTCGCATATTTCCTTCTGTGCATTTTGCGGCCCGCTGGAGCGCACCAACATCGGGTGGCGCAGTCGCTCTGCCGTGGCCATCCAGCCCGGCAAGGTGGATCGTTCACCCACCGGAACCGCAGTATCGGCCCGAATGGCCCTGATGCTGGCCAAAGGGGAAATGACCGCAGATGAGGAGTTTGAGGCAGTGTCGATCATTGGCTCCAGTTTCAAGGGCCGGATCGCCGACCAGACAACCGTCGGAGGCCAGCCCGCCATCATTCCGGAAATCAATGGTCGTGGCTGGATCACGGGAATACACCAGCACATGCTGGACCCCGATGACCCCTGGCCCGGTGGCTACAGGCTGAGCGACACCTGGGGGGCGTGATGCCCTGCCCCTTGATCCGCGCTTCCCGGCAGGGCACACCCGAACAACAACCGCCAGATTGGCACCTACGTAACCCCGACCCATGAGGCTCCCATGGCAGCCAAGCGCGCCATCTCCCGCAGCACCCTCCCCGACGTGATCGCCGCCGATTTGCGCGAGCGTATCCTAAGTGGTGAACTTGCCGAAGGTGAACCGATCCGCCAAGAGGCACTGGCAGAGGAATACGATGTCTCGCGGATGCCGGTGCGCGAAGCTCTGAAGCGGCTCGATGCCGAGGGGCTGGTCCTTTTTGCGAATAACCGCGGGGCAACAGTCACCAAACATTCCCTGCGCGAAATCGCGGAGATTTTTGATCTGCGCATCCTGGTCGAGGTCGATCTGTTCCGTCGCTCGATCCCTGCGATGACCAGCACTGACTTCGCAAGATGCAGCCAGATCCTGGATGAAATGGACGCCTCCTATGATGCTGATGACGTGGCAACCTGGGGCGCATTGAACCACCGCTACCACTCTGCGCTCTATGCTGCTGCCGGACGTAAGCTGACCAATGAAATGCTACAGGGGCTCAGCCTTCATTCCGACCGGTTTGTGCGCATGCATCTCAGCGTGATGAAACAGCGCGAACCCGCCAAGGCCGAGCATCGCGACCTCCTCGCGCTGGCGCAGGCCCGCAATGTCGAGGCCGCCTGCGACGCCCTGACCCGACATATTTCCCGCACCAAAGAAGAGCTGCTGGCGCTGGTTGCGGAGAACCGCAGCTAATACCGCACGCCGCAGGGCATACAGCGCGAATTTTGCTAGCGCGCCTGTTCATCTCTTGTGAGCGCCCATAAAACCAATATATTTAGTCAGGAATTAGCCGGGGCGCCCAAGTGCCCCTCTAGATAGACGGATTCATCACCCATGATGCCAGTGCAGACCTTGTCCCTGCCGCAGGTGACGACCCCTGACCGGTTGCGCAGTATCCCCCTGCTCGATGAGCAGGAATATAATGCACTCAATACGTTGCGTCTTGCGGCGATGGGCTGCCGCGCCGCTGCGCGGACCGATCTGTTCGAAGCCTGCGCGCTGCTCTGTGTCGATGGAGAGGATGCCAGACGCACCTATGTCGATACTTTTGTGAAATGCCTGCCAGAGGCAATGCCACGTCGAATCAAATGGTTTCGGCCCGGCACGGCAGAGGTCTCCTTCGACGAAGCTTGGGTGATGCGCTGCCTGTCCTGTGTATCAGCAAAGGATTATGACAGCCTCGGTTTCTTGCTGCGGTCGCAAATCGACCCGGCGCGGCGGCGCTACATCGGATTTCTTCTGGGCCGTATTTCCGAGCAATTTCCTAAGCTTTAGAATCGTTCTAAAAACTCTTGCCATATGCACCGGGATGGCTATGTTGTGTGTCACAGCAAGCCAGCTTCCTGCCAGCCAGCTATTTTATGGAACAATGGGGAACATGATGACACAGACCGCTGCTGCACTCTCGACCGATGCCAAAACCGCAATCGCCGATGCTCTGAACCAATCCGTGGCAGAAACCGCTGTCACCACGATGTTGGCCCAGAATTTCCACTGGAACGTCAAGGGCATGGCATTCGGCCCGCTGCATGATCTGTTCCAGAAGATCTACGAAGATCACTTTCTGGGGCAGGACGACCTTGCCGAGCGCGTACGTGCACTGGATGCCCATGCCGAGGGCACATTGGCCGGGATGCTGAAACGCTCCAAAGTTGCCGAACACGACGGCCATGCGACCGATCAGGAAATGATCCGGATCATGATGGAAGCGCAGGAAACCCTCGCCGCGACCCTTGCAGGCTGCGGTGCGCTAGCCGCCGACCATGGTGATACGCTGACCGAGGATCTGTGCATTGCGCGCGGCCAGACCCATGAAAAATTTGCCTGGTTCCTGCGCTCGCATCTGGCGGGCTGACACGACAACGGCCGTGGGTGAACAACCCAGACTGGCAAAGCCACATAATCGCGGTCAGAGGATCTCCTCTGCCGCGATTTTTCGTTTTGCCAGTTTCTTGCGGTAGGCAAGGTCCCAATGCGTGTATTTTCCCAGCTGGCCCTGCTGCGCGGTCAGCATCCTGACAAACGCGCGCCTGTGGCTGTCTTTCTTCAACGCTTTGAACAGCGACTTCTGGGCCTTGGTCATCGAACAGCCGATGCAATGTCCCTCACGCTTGAATTTGCAGACATCAATGCAGGGGCTGGGAGTCTTGGGCATATCGAACCTTATGCGTTACCGGGCATCTTGGCCCACAAATGGGGCGACACGGGTCACTCTGCAACCGCAAAGACGAGTATTTTTGTCAATTTCTCGACACCCCCACTCGCGCGCCAGCTCGGTAGCGCCCTGACGCCGAACCAACCGGCCGTCAGAAGCGCACAGGGCACATCTAAATCTCGCTACAGTTATATGTCGACTTTGACAGCCACTCCGGGTTGATCTCGATGCCCCAGCCGGGCTGATCAGTGACCGTCGCCTGACCGTTGTCGATGCGGAATGGATCAGTGACAAACAGATCCCGCTGCCAGGGATAATAGTCATCGCCCTCGATAGAGAATTCCAGATAGCGCCCGGGCAGATCGACGGCGCGGAGCATATGCATCGTGAACAGGGTGACCAGAGACAGGTTCGCGCAATGCGGCGTGCAGGGCAGCCCCGCCGCCGCACCCAGCTGCGCAACCTGCATACTTCGCGTCATCCCGCCCAGATACAGAATATCCGGCTGGATGATATCAACCGCGCGCATCTCGATCATACGACGCCAGACCTGCAAATCCCAATCCTGCTCACCGCCCGCCACATCCAGATCCAGCGTGCGGGTCACCTCCGCCGTCTGCTCCAGCATCCAATAGGGGCAGGGTTCCTCGAAATGCTCATACCCATGGTCCTGCAGGTGCTGGCCTACCTCAATGGCGCGTTTCGGGGAAAACCCGGAATTGCCATCAACCAGCAGGGAGACCTGATCTCCCAATGCTGCCCGGATCGTCGGAATGATCGTCTCCGTCCGCCCCGGCCATTCATCCCGGTCTTCGCCGCATTCGGCGCCGACCCGCACCTTGAATGCGTCAAACCCGTGGCTGTCACGCAGGGTTTTGAGCCGGTCCGCCTCGTCCAGTGGTGTGATATCGCGCCGCATCGAAGAGGCATAGGCCCGAACCGGACCCGGCGAGCCGCCCAGCAACACCGCCACTGGTTTTTCGGCCACCCGGCCGCGCCAATCCCACACCGCCGTATCAAAGCCCGCCATCGCACGCCGCAGATAGGTGCCCGGATATTTATGCTCGCGCAGCGGGATCTCGGTGATCACCGCCTCAAGCGCATCCATACCCCGGCCCAAGGCCCAGGGCGCCACCTGCCGATGAAGGATCTCGCAGGTCAGATCGCTGTTATAGGTCGAAACCTGCCCCCAACCCTGCTGGCCATCCTCCGAGGTAACCCGGACAAACCCCACCAAGGGCGTGCAGAATGTCTCGATCCGGCAAATGCGCGGCCCGATGTCCTGTTGTCCGCGATCATCCTGCAGCGGCACCGCACCCGAGGCTGAATAGGGCGTATTCATCCGGCCTCCAGAATAAGATCAGCCGCCCGATGGGCCAGCATCATAGTCGGAGCATTGGTATTGCCCGAGGTGATATTGGGAAAGACCGAGGCATCCACGACCCGCAGCCCGTCAAACCCGTGCAGCTTCAGCTTGGGGCAGACAACGGCGGTGCTTGCATCCGCCCCCATACGGCAGGTCCCGACCGGATGAAACACCGTGCCACAGCGTTCGCGGAAATCCGACAGGATGTCGGCATCTGTCATCTGCCGCAGATCAGGCCCCATTGGAGCCTCGATCAGCCGGGTCAATGCCGATGTGCCTGCCAACCTCTGGCAGAGCAGCCCCCCTGCGATAACCTGCGCGCGGTCTTCCTCAGTCGCGAGAGAGCCGGGCTGAATCAGCGGAGGGGCAGTTGGGTCGGCGCTGCGAATGTCGATCCGGCCCCTGCTGGTCGGACGGGCGGGTTGAAAGCCGATAATGAACCCGGCAAACGGATCCGGCTGGATCACCTCACGCTTGCCGTCAGGCGTAGTGGTATAGGTCACCGGATTGAAATAGAGCTGCTGGTCAGGGCGGCCCAGATGCGGCGCGCTGCGGAAAAACCCGCCGCATTGGTTCACCGACAGCGCCAGCGGGCCCCTGCGGCGTATCGCATACTGCAGGGCGGCGTGGAGCTTTCCGGTCAAGGGCGACAACACATTGTTAAGGGTCGGCTCTGTGGCGCGAAAATAATAGTTGATCCCCAGATGGTCCTGCAAATTGCCACCAACATGGGCCTGCTCCTGAACCACCTCGATCCCGTGCCTGCTCAGCAGATCCGCAGGACCGATCCCCGATTGCTGCAGCAGACAGGGCGAGGCAACAGCCCCGGCGGACAGAATGATCTCACGCCCGGCCGATATAGTCATCAATCTGCCGCGCCGCCGCAGCTGTACCGAAACGGCACGACGACCGTCAAAAATGATCCGTTCCACAAGCGCACCGGTCATCAAGGTCACATTCATCCGCTTTAGCGCGGGTGCCAGAAATGCCCGCGCCGAATGCATCCGGCGACCACCGCTTGTGTTGATCCGATAGACCGCCGCGCCTTCGCCACCGGGATCGTTGATATTGCCGGTACTCGGCAGGTCCAGTTCAGCCGCCGCGGCAAAGAAATGCCGGTTCGCCGGGTGTATCTGGTCCGATACATCCTGCACATGCAGCGCACCGCTTCCCTGCCGCCGCCCATCGGGCGCCACTTGGGTTTCCATCGCCTCAAAGGACTGATGCACGGTCTCCCAGTTCCAGCCCGTCGCGCCCGCGGCCTCCCAATCGTCAAAATCCTGCGGCACCCCGCGGGCATAGACCAGAGCATTGATTGCGCCCGAACCACCAACCCCCTTGCCACGCGGCCAGTAGCCGCGCCGCCCCGCGAGCGTCGCCTCGGGTTCGCTTTCATATTTCCAGTTCACCGCAGGATCAAAAAACGTCTTGCCGTAGCCCAGAGGCAGCGCAATCCAGGGGGAGCGCCCACGCCCGCCAGCCTCAAGGACAAGCACCTTATGGCGGCCGCAGCGGCTCAGCCGCTCCGCCAGCACACATCCCGCAGACCCTGCGCCAATAATAATGTAGTCAAATCGCGTCACTGCCTGACCGTCCGCAAAGTCTTTATCGTCAGATCGTGACAAAGCTGATCGCAAAGCGGAAACGAAAAATAGTTCGTCGCTACCTTAAAAAAATTCGCAGCATGGGTATTCTGCGCCTATGTACAACGATCTTCCTCCGATGAATTGGCTCCGTGCCTTTGATGCCAGTGCGCGGCACGGCAGCTTCACACTGGCGGCGAAGGAGCTGGGCCTCACACCTTCTGCGGTCAGCTATCAGGTTCGCGGGCTTGAGGCGCAGCTGGGCCACAAGCTGTTCCGCCGCGACCACAAGCTGCTCAGCCTCACACGGCTGGGACATGCCTATCTGCCCGTGGTGGCCAAGGCTTTTGCCGATATTGACGCGACCACCTGCAATCTCTTTGGCAAAGGGACCGAGCAGGAGGTGACCCTGCGCTGTCTCACGTCTCTGAACCTCCTGTGGCTGATGCCATTGCTGGGCGACTACAGAAAACAATATCCCGCCAGTCGGCTTCGGGTGTTGTCGTCATCATGGAGTGAGCTGTCGCAGGGCGAGTCGATAGATGTCGACATTCGCTATGGCGATGGCAGCTGGCGCGATGGCCCCGTCTTGCCGCTGCTCCAGAACACGGTCATTGCAGTGGCCACACCCAGCCTGCTAGGCACTTCCCCCTGCCCCGAATTGGACAGATTGCCACTGATCGAAATGACCGGCGTTGTCGACACCTGGCGCCATTTCTTTGCGCTGCACGCCCCCGGCGTTACAGTCCCCGAACCAGCCTACAAGGTCGACCAATCGCTGATTGCACTTGAACTGGCCAACCGTGGTCTGGGCGTTGCTTTGGTTGCTGATGTCTTTGCCCAGCCGTATCTTGAGCGCGGCACATTGCGCCGCGCCAGCGATATTGCCCTGTCGACCCAGCATGGCCATTATCTGGTGCTGCCCTCGGATCGAAACAGCCATCGGCCTGAGGTGAGCACGCTTGTCGACTGGCTGCAAACCCAGGCGCATCTAACTGCCGAACGTGTCGCCGCCGCGATTGCCACACCGCCTGCGGCGGGCTAGGGTCAGCGGGAAACAGACCACGCCGACAGGCCAGCCAAACCAGGCAATCCCGCGCCCTGATCACGAGAGATCTGGCGGCTGCGCTGCGCGGTAACTCCAGTCAACATATATGAATAGGTCGGAATGCTCACTGTTCTTGCAAATCGGACCTATCGTCACCTGCTGGCCGCTCAGGTCATTGCGCTGCTCGGCACCGGGCTGGCGACGGTCGCGCTTGGCCTGCTGGCATGGCAGATCGCAGGGGAGGACGCCGGCGTTGTTCTCGGCACGGCCCTCGCGATCAAGATGGTGGCCTATGTCGGCCTCGCTCCCATCGCGGCCGCCCTTGCCGATAGGCTGCCCCGGCGCACCATGCTGGTCTCGCTCGACCTGATCCGCGCCGGTGTGGCGCTCGCGCTGCCCTTTGTCACCGAGATCTGGCAGATCTATTGCCTCATTTTCCTGATGCAGGCCGCCTCTGCGGGCTTCACGCCGACGTTTCAGGCGACCATTCCCGATGTGCTGCCGGATGAGGCAGAATATACGCGCGCGCTCTCGCTGTCGCGGCTTGCCTATGATTTGGAAAGCCTGCTGTCGCCGGCACTTGCGGCTGCGCTGCTGACCGTGGTCAGTTTCCCGATGTTGTTTGCAGGCACGGTCATCGGTTTTCTGACCTCTGCCCTATTGGTGCTCTCCGTGCCGGTCCCATCACCCCAGCCTGGCAAGCCGCGCACGATCTGGGCCCGCACGACGCGTGGCATACGGCTCTATCTTGCGACGCCGCGACTGCGGGGCCTGCTGGCACTGAACCTTGTCGTTGCGGCGGCCTCCTCGATGGTCATCGTCAACACGGTTGTGTTGGTGAAAGGCAGCTTCGGCCTGCAGGAACCCGAGGTGGCCATTGCCCTTGCGGCCTTTGGCGGCGGGTCGATGCTGGCCGCGCTGCTGCTGCCACGGATGCTGGACCATATGCCGGACCGTCCGCCGATGCTAGCAGGCGGCGCCATCCTCACCTTCGGGCTCTTTCTCGGCCCATTGGCCAACAGCTTCCTGCTTCTAGTTGTTCTTTGGATGATACTTGGCTTTGGCTTCAGCCTGGCCCTGACGCCAACGGGGCGGTTGCTGCGACGCTCGGCAAATGCAGAAGATCGCCCGGCGCTCTTCGCCGCACAGTTTGCCCTCAGCCATGCTTGCTGGCTGGTGACCTATCCGCTGGCAGGGCAGATCGGCGCCCGCGCCGGTTTCAACACGACCTTTATGGTGCTCGGGCTGATTGCCGCCGTCGGTCTCTTGCTCGCTGCGAAGCTGTGGCACGGAAATGCCGATATGGTGGCGCATGATCACCCTGAACTGCCCGACGATCACCCGCATCTGGCCAAGCATGGCCATGGGCGACAGCACCGACATGCCGCGATTGGTGATGATCTCCATCCGCGCCGCTAGGCGATGAGTCTTATTGGCTTTGCGGATCCGATCTCTACGCCCTGTAGCGCGTGCTGCCAGAATACAGGCCGGATGCGACGGCGCTCTCTTCGCGATCCTGACACGGGTCTTTAGCGGCTCCGAGAAACGTCCCCCCAAAAACCGCGACCGCAGCGGCGCAAAGGCGGCTGCGGTCACAGATGAATCGACACCTAAATCAGGATAGGCTTAGCCGGTGTTCTGCCAATCTTCCGGCTCATCAGCCCACATGTCCTGCTCCTCCCAGCCGTCACCGGAGGTGTGTTGCTCAGCGGCATCGACCACCGCCTCCGGGGTCTCGGACCCGTCTCCTGCTACGGTGAAAATCGCCACCAGCTCCGCCAGCTTGGTCGCATCCCCGCGCAGCATATGGCTGGCGGCGGTGGATTGCTCCACCATCGCCGCATTCTGCTGGGTCACCTGATCCAGCTGCGACATGCCGATATTGATCTCATGCAGCCCGGTAGACTGAGCCGTCGCGCCATCGGCGATATCGGAGACCTGCTGCGAGATCTGCCCGACCTGTGCCACGATGCCGCTCAGCGCAGTGCCAGCCTTGCCGACGAGTTCGACACCGTAGTCGACCTTCTTTGAGCTCTCGCTGATCAATGTCTTGATTTCCCGCGCCGCCTCGGATGTGCGCTGCGACAGGCCACGCACTTCGGAGGCAACAACCGCAAACCCACGACCCGCTTCGCCAGCGCGCGCCGCTTCGACACCGGCGTTCAAAGCCAGAAGATTGGTCTGGAACGCAATGTCATCAATCACGCTGATGATCTGCGCGATATGTTTGGAGCTCTCCTCGATTTCCGTCATCGCAGAGACCGCGCTGCTGACAACGCTGCCATTCTCGATCGCTTCGCTCTTTGCGGCCTGGGTGGTGGTCTCAACCGAACGCGCGCCCTCAGCTGCGGATTTCACACTGGCTGTCAGCTCATCCAGGGCAGCGGCAGTCTCCTCCAGCGTCGCCGCCTGGCTTTCGGTCCGCCGCGACAGATCATCGGAGGCCTGGCTGATCTCATCGGCGCCATTGCGAATGGAAGAGGCAACATCCACCATATCCATCACGGTTCTGCTCAAGGTCTCAACCGTCTGATTGAAATCCGCCTGCAACTGGGCGTAGCCCTCGGTCAGTTCTTCGTTGATCCGCGCCGAAAGGTCGCCCTGTGCAAGCCGGGCCAAACCCTGACCGATCGCCGTAACGGCAGCGGTCTGCTGCGCCTGATGGATCGCGCGCTCCTCCTCGGTGGCCTTGGACAGTTCCTCTTTCTCCACCAACCCGTCACGGAACACGGTCAATGCCTGTGCAATGCGGTAGATCTCGTCGCTGGTGCGCTCAAATCCCTTGATCGGGCTCAGATCACCATCGGCGAGCCGCTCGGTGGTCCGGCTGATCGCGTTGAGCGGTCGTTGGACCAGGAAATGGGTCAGCAGCAGCGCCACCATCAGGAGCCCGCCCGCCACCATCAGCATCCGTTCGATATTGGCGCGAGCCTCGTCTACGGTCGCTGCAATGTCGGTGGCCATATAGGCAATTTCACCCCGGCTGCCGGAGCCAAGAAGCGAGGCACGGCTCGCGATCTGAAGCACCGCATTGGCGGTTGCATTGGCCGCTTTGGTCGCATCCGCATCCGCCGTGAGCGAGGCAATTCGGAAAACCGCCAGCCCCTGATCGGGTGCCGCCAGCGTGATGATCTCGTCGAGCTGCGCGGCCAGCCGTCCTTCGTCAAACGTCTTGTAGTCTGCAAGAGCGGCAGCGGCTCGCTCCATCGGTTCGGCAGCAGCGCGGGTCTGCACCAGACCCTGCGCGGTCACGACATCCAATGCTGCGACCTGGAAATTGCTGATCCAGGTATTGATCTCAAGCAATGTGTTGAGAAAACCGACCTCATTCGCAAGCAGACCCTGAATTGCCTTCTTGCTGTCGGTGCTGGCATCGTCAGCCGCCAATGTCACCTCAAACACCATGTCATCGACGGCAGTGGCCAGTTCGGTATCGCTGGACAGGCGCGCACTCAGCACCTCCTGACGCAGGGCGCTGGACTGAGCACCCGCGCGCGAAACCGCCTTCTGCAGCACCGCAGCAGCATCACGGATGGCAAAGATCGGTACGACACCAGGCGCCTCGACCTCCAGCGTGTTGATCACCTCGTTCAGACGGCCATCCGATGCCTTGGCCAGATCGGTCAGGATCGACTGCATGGCACGGTCCTTGGTATCGCCGATGGCAAGGGCGATACCGGAAATCAGGTTGATTTCCGCACGCGCCTGCAACAGCGACTGCAGGGTGGCAAATTTCACCTCGACCAGATCGGTCAAAGTCGCATCGACTGCAGACATCGTCTGCTCACCGCCTTTGGTGAGGTTCGAATAGGCCTCCTTTGCCATCTCGGCGAGCGTGACCTGCATGGCGCTGCTCATTTCCTGCAGCTCGGCCGTCATCGCGATCACTGCCGCAGCATTCTTGAAAGCAATGGTACGGGCGTCAATGGAGGCATCCAGCGCCTCCTCTACCATAACCAGATCTGGTTTGAATTCATCACGGAGCACTTCGGGCAGCTGTTCCACCGCGCTATCAAGAGCGCGAACCGCCGTTGTCACATCGCTCTTGGCAAAGTCGAGCGCATTCAGCGTATCAGCCAGCATCACCGCAACCATCGCGTCCTTGGTTCGGGCCGCAGCAGCGGTCATCTGACCGCTCAGTTCCAGTTCAGGAAGCTTTTCCCCGGACAGGACATGTACATCTCCGGCCACCTGTTCAAACGCCCGCGTCACCGCATAGCCGATGGCCCCCGAAGTACCCGCCATCGCCAGTAGGATAAGAAACATCTTGGCGCGAATACTGGACAACGGATTCCACCGCCGTGTCGCGCGTTTACGTGTCTGCTTCGTCATTATTCGCCCCATGAGTCCATTAAAACCACTCGGTTTTGCACAGAAATCCGGCAGAGGCCGGGTGATTGAGGCATCAGACATGCCTCAATCTGGCGCTTTTTCAGGATTCGCCGCCTGCCACGACAGGCTGGAAGCTGCCATCCTTGGCGATATGGGTCAGGAAGACGTCATCCATGCCCTGGTTGTCATCCGGACCAAAGCGCATGGTGACTCCGCCCAGATCCACCTCACTCAGCCCGGCGAAGGCCGCGAGATAGCTTTCACGGGTCAGCTCGGCACCTGCCTCTTCCAGAGCGCGGATGGCCAGACGACCTGTCAGATACCCTTCAAGTGTCACGAAACCCGGCTCGGCTGCGGCATCCACCGCCTTCAGTGCGGATTGGTACTGCGCCACGACTGGCAGCGAAGTGTCCCATGGGAACGGCACAACCTGGCTGATAATCACACCTTCACCGGCCTCGCCCAGTTCCTTCGCCAGCGCGTCGGACCCCACAAAGGAAATATTCACGAAGGTCGGATTGAACTTCAGCTTGCGCGCCAGCTTGATGAATTCGGCAACCGGCTTATAAGCGCCAACCATCACAACCGCATCCGGTTCGGCCTTGCGGATGGTCAGAAGCGCCTTCTTCACAGCGGTGGTATTGCGGGTATACGTGCCCTCGGCGGCGAGGGTCATGCCGCGTTTTTCCAGTGCCGCGGTAACACCAGCCAGGCCTACGCGACCAAAACCATCATCCTGATAGAGCAGCGCGATGGAGCTCATGTTCAGCTCATCCACCAGATGGGCAATCCAGGCTTCGGTTTCCGCCGCATATGTGGCACGGACGTTGAAGATGTTCCCGTGGCTTGCATCGCGCAGGAAACCAGCACCGGTGAAGGGGCCGATAAACGGCATGCCAGCCTCGGTCGCGATCGGCTGCGTTGCCGATGCGGTCGGGGTGCCAACAGCGCCGATCAGGCCAATATGCTGATCATCAGCAATCACCTGTTTGACCAGCGTGGCCGATCGGTCAGGTTCATAGCTGTCATCCATGCTGTCCAGAACGATGCTGCGTCCGTGAACACCACCCGCAGCATTCGCCTCGGCAAACGCGGCTTGCAGGCCAAGCTGCATCCCCTGCCCCAGCGCCGAAGCCGGACCATCAAGTGCGGCGACCTGTGCAAATCGAACTTCAGTCTCTGACACGCCCTGCTGAGCAAGTCCAAGCGTCGGCAGGGCCATGGCCAGTACCGCTGCGGTTGTTAGTTTTCTTAGCGACATCGTATACTCCACCTTTCAAAACACCGGCGCAGCTTGCCCTGAACCCGTTAACAAAGGCCCTCCGGGCGAAAATAACCCTGCGCAAAATATGCAAAGCATTTTATCAATCGGTCGAAACCACAGACCAAAGCGCCCAGACCATCGACCTCTTCCCGCGCGACTGTTAGGGTGACAGCACCTTATTTCCGGTCAGCGCCCAGGACCTGCCATCGTGAAAATCCCTTTGTTCTTTGATGGCTATGATCTGAAAGCCTACGATGTCCCACACGGCCAAATCCTGTCGCAGCTGCGTGAGCGCCTGCGCTATGGCTATCGCCTGATGAAAGGTGCACAACCGCGAACCGGCTTCTACGTCGCCTTCACGAATCTTGCCAAAAGCCTTCGGCGTCTCGGTCACGATGTGGTGATAAATGACTTCGACTTTGCCCGCGGACATCCAGATCACCCGATCGGCCTGAGTGGATATCTGCCGCCGCTGGCCCGTTTTGGACTGCGCAACCCTGCCATTTACGGTCCCGGACGCGTGCCGGACAGCAGCGACCTTGCAGCGCTTCGCGAACAGGTGAACCTGAAAGTCGTGACCTACCCGTCAGCCTGGCCGATCCAGCTCAATCCGGCAGAGACACGCGCACAATTCGCACCGATGTTCGTGGGCATCGACACCGATGCCTGGCCCGATATGTCGGGTCACAGCAAAAGCATTGATCTGCTCTTCTACAACAAGGTCCGCTGGCATCGCGAAACCGCCCGCGAATGCGATCTGCTCCAGCCCCTGCGTGACATGCTGACCGCGCGCGGGCTCAGCTGGCGCGAACTGGACTACGGGCATCATACGCCCGCGCAGTACCGCGATCTGGTGGGCCGCAGCCGTGCGGTACTTTTCTGCACCGAACATGAAACCCAAGGGCTGGCCTATCAGGAAGCCATGTCGGCGAACCTGCCAGTCTTTGCCTGGGATGAGGGGGTGCTGGTCGACCCCTCACAGCGGATCCTGGCACAGGGTGACGTCATCCCCAGTTCGGTGCCCTATTTCGATGACCGCTGCGGGATGCGGTTCCAGATCGACAATATGGAAGAACAGTTTGATCGCTTCTGGACGGCGCTGCCAAACTATCGCCCCCGCGATTACGTATTGGAGAACCTGTCTCTCCAGCGCGGCGGTGAACGTTTTATGTCACTCTACGAGCCGCTCTTTGACGCGGCCTCATCTCTTCGGCCCGGTCTCACGCCTTTGGCCCGGAACGCCGATCCCGGCTGAAGCCAGCAACGCCGTCACATCATCGGCGGTCTGACGGAACATCGTCTCGGGCAGCGCCGCGATCCGATTGCGACAGGCGGCGATCCGGTCCGGCGTCAGCTGCTGCAACAGCCCGACCAGCTCGGCGGCATCAGCACGGCGCAGGGTCCAGCCCTGCCCTGTCTCCTCAATCTTGCGGCCGGTCTGCGTCGTCGCCACGGCGATCACCGGACAGCCGTGCCAGCCGGCCTCATAAATGCGGTTCGGCAGCAGCAGATCCGAATTGCCACCGGCGCGGGCCTCACCCGCCTGCCACAAATCCTGCGCCCAGACCACATCGCAGCCGCCGTAGCAGGCAGCCAGACCCTCCGGGTAGGCGTAGGCCCCGTGAAAGGTGACATTGCCGTGTCCCGCGATCCGGTCATGAAAATCAGGCAAGACATGGTCGTGGATCTTGCCGTGAACATGCACCTCGATCGCCGCCCCCATTTGCTGCGCCACCCTCAGCAGCAGCTCAAAGCTCGGTCGGCAGCGTATGGCGCCGATCCAACCCAGCCGCAACGGCCCGGATGCCGCGCCATGAAAACCTCCCGCGACGGGTCGTGACATGCGGTCCGGCACGACCATCTTGTTCTCCACCAGATACCAGGGGCCAACAAAACCCTGTACCGGCACGAAATACCCTTCGTGGAAACCGGGCGAGGACAGCCACAGCACCTCCGCCGCCGCGATCAGCCGCCGCTCGACCCAGCGGGCGATCCGGGGTTTCAGGCCGCTGCCCTCGAACAGCGAATGGATATCCAGCACCTCATAGGCAAGCGGCGCCGCGCTGCCGCTCCGCCGCCGCAGCGCGGCGGCCAGCGCCAGCATATCGAGATTGCGCGCCACCAGTAGATCAGCCTGCTGCACCAATGGCCGCAGCCGTGGGTCACGCAACGCAGTGAAGAGCGCCAGACGCCCCCGGCGTAACAGCCCGTGTTGACCAATCTCGCCCAGATCAATGTTTTGCCAGCTCACCTGCGGCAACGGCCCCTTGCGCGAGGACACCGAGATCACCTCATGCCCAAGCGCCTGAAAAGACTCCAGCCGTCTCAGCTGGGCCACGTCAGTCAGATCGGAGGCAAAACAGAGCAACTGCGCCATATGTCAGCCACGGATCCGCTGCGGCGGCGGCTCTTGATCCTTTGCTCCGCCGTAGATCTGCGGCTGTGGCAGGGCAAAACATCCCGCCAGCACGCCTAGGTGCAGCAGCCCCCGCAACAGCCAGAAATTCCGGCGCGGCTCGACAGGCAGGACAGGCAGGGTCGCAACGACACAATAGGCAACCTTGGCCAACGCCGCCCCAGCCAGTTTTGTCCGTGCCAGCAGCCCCGATGCGCTGGCCGCATAGCTCTGCCCCATGCGGAACCGCCGTTTTGCCAACCAGCCCAGATGCAACCGATCCGACGCAACCACCTCAAAGACGGCCGCATCGGCCGAGATCGCAAACTGCGCGCCCAGATGTGAGAGCGCAAAGAAATAGGCGGTATCCTCGCCGCCGCTCGTGCCGCGGGAGAGATCAAACTCCAGCCCCTCCCAGGGGCGACCGGCAAACCGCATCAGCGCATTGCAGCTATGGGCGGTCTGTAACTGCACCCCACCGCCATTGTCGGCGCGCAGTTCCGGCCAGTTGCTGTGCCAGTCCTGATCAACCATCCATTGCGGCGCCTGCTGCGGGTAACGTGCGATGGCCGGCCCTGAAATCACATCCGCGCCGGTCTCCATGGCGCGGCGTATCAGCTGTTCGATCCAGTCGGGCGGAACCACCTCATCATCATCGACAAAGGCAACCCAATCCGACCGCCGCTTGCGCGCCATGGCCAGACAGGCGTTGCGGGCCAGAGAGATATTGCGTGACGGCGCGTGGACATAGCTGACCGGCCAGGAGGTCGCGCAGCCGCGCACCCAGTGGTCCGCCGACGGCGAGGTATCATTGTCCGCCACGATGATATCTATCGTATAGCCCTGAGGTGCGCGCAAAGCTGCCAGGCTCTCCAATGTGTCGACCACGCTGCGGCGCCGATAGGTGCAGAGTAATATCGAAATCCGTTCGCTCATCGCTTCATCCTGCGCCCCGCGGCACCCGCCAGGACCGATTGAACAGAATGCCGCGCCATCGCCCGCACCAGACCAAGCGCCCAGCCCATGTGCATCAGCACCAGAGCCACCCCGGACCAGATCCCGGCACCCCCCAGTCGCAAACAGGCGATGCCCGTCACCACAATCACCACAGTCAGGTAAACCAGCGGCCAGATCAGAGCCAAGGGCCAGAAGGGTGCCGCGACCAGTGCCAGTCCACATAGGAGGAGATTGGCAACCGGCACCATCTGCCGCAGCCGTGGCCGCATTCGGTGTTTGATCAATGTTGCCGCACGGCCTGCGCCATAGTTCTGATATTGCCGCCATAGCGCGACAGGCGTGCTGCGCATCACATAGCCAAGCCGCACATCACCGGCCAGCCAGATACGCCCTCCGGCCGCCTGCAACCGCCAATCCAGCTCAGCATCCTCATTGTGGCTGAAACTCGCATCATAACCGCCAACCCGGCGGAACCAGTGCAGATCCATCAGCGCGTGATGCCCGTGATCCACATAGCCCGAGGTCCGACCTCCCCGATGTGCCGCACCACCCGACCCGAAGGGCGTATCCACGACCCAGGCCGCCGCCTTGCCGAATTCACTGCGACCTTCGGACTGCATCGCCACCACGACCGCCGCACGATCATCGTTCTCCCGCAGCGCCGCGCACAGGGCGGTTGCATAATCCGCCGGATAGATCGCATGGGCATCACAGCGCAGCAGCACATCAAAGCCGCCGCCAAATTCAGCAACCGCCCGATTGATGCCTGCGGACTGAATCCGGTCCGAATTATGCAGCACATGTATCTTGATCGGCGCTGTCTCGGCCAAGCTCTCGACGATGGCCACCGTTTCATCATCGCTGCCCCCATCCGCCACCACCAGCGCAGACCGATCTGGATCGCGCAGCAGCGGGTCGCGCAGCAGGCTTTCGAGACAGGGACGGATCGCAGCCGCTTCATTCAGGGTCGGGATCACCACCAGCACCCGCACATCAATGCCCCCGGGTGCAGCGCTGGCGCCCTCCCTGCCTCTCTGACCGCTCATGCCCATGGTCTTTGTTCCATTCCGTGTTATGGACCTGTCTAAAGGATCCGATTATGTTGCGACAGATTGATTTTTGCGCGCAGTCTGATGAACTTGGCACTGCCACCTACTTGCCACCCCTGCGGCGTCGCGCAGCGCAGGGCGGGCCGTGGGCAAACCAATAACGATGGGGTCAACCAACGTGTCCACGCCTAAGACGTCCTTTGCCGCGGATGACGGCCAGGAGGTGCTCGATCTCGGCGCCATTTTTGCAATCATCTGGCGCGGCCGCTGGGTCATCGCTGCCTGTGTCATGCTCGGTCTGTTTCTGGGCGTCTGGCGGGCCTATCTCGCCGCCACTCCGCTCTACGGTGCCGAGGTACAGCTGGTGCTGGATACCCGCGACGAAAAAGTGGTCGATATCGAAAGCGTGGTCAGTAGCCTTTCCGCCACGGATGAGGTGATCCGAACCGAGGTTCACATCCTTGGCGGTCGGGAACTGGCGGGTCAGGTCGTCGACCGGCTGAATCTTGTTTCCGACCCGGAATTCAATATGATGCTGCGCGATCCCGGCCTCAATCCTGTCCAGACGCTGAAAGATCTGATCAAGGGACTCCTCGGGATGCCCGTCTATAACACGACCATTCCGCCAGATCCCGCCTTTGTCCGCGAAAAGGTGATCCAGACGCTGCTTGCCAACATGCGGGTGGTGAACATACCGGACACCTATATTTTCTCGATCTGGGTGCTAAGCGAGAACCCCTTCAAGGCGGCTGACATCGCCAATGCCTTCGCCGACACCTATATCGAAAATCAGGTGGCGGTGAAGCTGAACGTCACCGAACAGGCCACCGGCTGGCTGGCGGACCGGGTGACCGAGCTGCGCGGCCAGCTGGAAGCAAACGAACGGCGGGTTGCCGACATCCGGGCGCAGGCCGATGTGACCAGCCCCGCACAGTTGATCGGGCTGGAGAACCGCCTGATTTCCCTGCGCAGCGCGCTGACCGAGCGGGCCGAGGATGTCGCCGCGCAACGGGCCAAACAATCCGAACTGAGCAGCCTGCAAACAGCCGAGGAGCAGCGCGCCGCTGCCCGCCGCTACGGCTATAGCGCGCTTCTGGCGCGCGCTGATGATCCGCTGGCTGGCTGGCGCGCGGTTCTGGCGCAAGTCGCTCGTGATCTGCGCGAAGCCGAAGCCAAGGAACAGGCAATCCGCCGCTCGATGGCCGATCTGGAGATCACCATCGCCACCCAGAGCGATGCGCTGACCGAAGTTGTGCAGGCCGAACGCGACGCCGAAGCCAGCCGTCTGCTGTTTGAAAACTTCCAGAACCGGCTGCGCGAAACCTCCATGCAGATCGGCCTGCAACGCGCCGACAGCCGGGTGATCTCGCGCGCCTTCCCCCCGGACCAGCCTGCCCTGCCCAACAAGGGCCGGATCCTTATCCTGTCGGTCTTCCTTGGAGGGTTTCTCGGCACTGTTCTCGTTGTCGTGTTGCAGCTCTCCCGGGCGCGCCTGCATTCCCCAGCGCAGATCGCAGGCCTGACGTCCGTGCCTGTGATTGCGGTGCTGGACCAATTTTCGCAGAAAATCCGGCCCGAACAGGCCGGCGCGCTTGGCCCGCAGACCCGCGATGGCGAGGCTGTTCGCAATCTGCGCACCACGCTGCTGATGGCTCGGGGAGATGTCCCGCCGCAGGTGGTTGTCTTTACCTCCGCCGAAAGCGGCGATGGCAAGTCGACGCTGTCGGCGGCCATGGCACATAATATGGCGCAGATCGGTAAATCGGTCCTGCTGATCGACGGCGACCTGCGCCGCCATTCCCTGTCTGACCCGCTGGCCAGTGGCAACAGCAAGCCGGGGCTCTTTGATGTCCTCACCGGGCAATGTGATCTGGCAGCGGCGGTGCTGCCCGGTGCGCTGGGGCAGGCCGATATCCTGCCTGCCGGCACCGTAACCGGCAGTGCTGCGGATCTGCTCAGCCAGGGCGGGCTGACCGAGCTTGTATCGGTGGCGCGCAATCACTGGGACATCATCATTTTTGACACCCCGCCCATCTCCGTTGTGCCCGATGCGCGGATCATCGGCCTGCATGCGGACCTTCTGATCCTGCTGGCGCAATGGAACACCACCCGGCAATCGGTCTTTACCAATGCCCTACGACAGCTGGAACAGGGCGGGCGCAGTCCCGACGGCATTGTGCTGACCAAGGTCAAAGGCACCGCTCAGCCGCTCTACGGGGCAACCAGACGGTCGCGCGACCGCTATTACCACAGCTGAGAGAGCCGATGCAGCTGTCCCCCCTTTTGCGCAAGGCCAGGATAGCAGGTCGCCGCTGCCTCGGTCGACCTGTGCTGAATTATCAGGTGCTGGGTGAGCGCTGTTCCGGGACCAATTTTCTCGACCAGCTGATCCAGCAGAACTTCGCCGCTGCACGCCCGCGCTATGACATGTGGAAACATGCCTTCCCGAACCTCATCGCGCTGCCGGCGGATGTGCTCTATATCGTGATCTTTCGCGATCCGTTCCAATGGCTCGAAAGCATGTATGGCAAGCCCTGGCACAGCCTGCCAGCGCTGCGTGATCTGCCGTTTTCGCAGTTTATCCGCGCCGAATGGCGCAGCGAGATCGACGTACCGGCGTGGTTTGACCTGCCAAAGACCAGCCCATGCAAAGGTCAGCCGCTGAACCAGGATCTGCATCCGATCACCGGCGCGCCCTTTGCCAATCTGCTGGCGTTGCGTCGCGCCAAGGCAGAGGCGCTGCTGACCCTGCCCCGGCGCGGTGCACGGGTGATATACACCACCCATGCTGCCATCAGCCGGCGCCCCGAAGACATCATTGCGCGCATCGCAGACGAAAGCCCGGTGCCCCCGAACAGGCGCTTGCAGGTCCCGCAGGGACACTATGGCTGGTCATGGTCCGACCGTGATGTAAAACCCAAGACCCCCGGCCACCTGATCACGCCGGAAGACCGCACCTGGATCCTCAGCCAGCTTGACCCCGCACTGGAGGCCGCAATGGGGCTACCGCTCGATCCGGCGCCGGATGAGAACCAGAACGCAGGCTAGACCCCAAAAGTACACTCAGATCCGGGGTGGCACATCCCGCCAGCGCCCCAGCGCTCGGCCGGCATAGATCCAGGCCATCGCGATCAGCATGTGCCGGATCGAATGCTCGTTGTAGATCACGTTATCCGACAGCGCCGCGACCAGATTGATCAGCACATAGAAGAGATAATACCCCGAGGTCACGCTACCATCCTGCAAATACCAGCGAAAACAGCGCAGCACGACGGCGATCAGCAGGCCAAAGAACGTCACCGCCCCAAGGAGCCCATTGCCCACCATCAGTTCGATATAGCTGTTATGAAACCAATAGAGTCCCTCATCGACATAGGCCTCAATATAAAGCCGTGCGTAAGATGGCACCGACCAATACGCCCCAAACCCAACGCCGCCAATCGGCGCTTTGGCGATTTCTTCCAGACCAAAGGCCCAGATCACCGTGCGCCCGGTCAAGGTGCTGTCCTTGCCCAGCCGCTCCAGCAGCAGCCCCAAAGCGTCAATGCCTGAGATATAGATCGCGAGCGGCACCAGGAACAGCACCATCAGCGAAAACAGCAGCGCCACCCGCCGCGCTGTCCCGCCCCAGCGACGGATCCAAAGCACCGGCACATAGATCGCCAGAATGGCAAAGGTCACATAGGCACCCGCCGATTGGGCCATGCCCAGCACCGGGATCATCAGCGCCGCCGCCAGAATACCCAGGATCGAAAGCCGCCAGTAGAACCCCAGCGTCACCAGCCCATGCGCTGCATTCACCGTCGCCTTGGCGAGGGAGTTCTTGTGCATATAGATACCCTTCAGCGCCCCGTTTGGATGAAAGGCCGGAGCAAGGAAGGTCACGACGGAATTCAGATATGACAGCGCCACGCCGACCGCCGAGGTCAGGCTGACAACAATCATCGTATGATGCGCCGGAATGGCAGAGGCGATACGCACGGCAATCAGCGTTGTCATCGTCAGCTGGAAACTACGATAGGCGGTGACCGGCGGGTTGATGCTCCACAGGGTGGAGGCCATTGCAATCACGCAGGGCATCAGCACCGGCCACGCCTGCCAGAGAATGGCAGCGCTCTGGCGCCAGTCCCGCAGATACCACAGGATCGTCAGCACATAGAGCGCCATCCAGCCGGGCGACTGGAACCCAAGCCGATAGACCACCCCGGTGCCCGACATGGCCGCTAGGATCAGATAACCCATGCGCAGATGGCCACGGGTCAACCACCAGCGACCAGCTCCGCGCCGCAGCACAGACAGCTTCGGCTGCCCGATGTCTTGCGGTGGTTCAACCGTGAGTGTCATGTCGTCCCATATGCCGCCTCAAACGCCCACCATTATCCCTCGCTACCTGCTCCCCCTCCGCCAATCCAGCCGCGCGCCCAGCCGCGGCGCCCGCCCGCGTCTCTGCGGCAACACCGCAGCTCTGCTCCCCTGGGGGTCGAACCGTCGGCACCATCCACAGGGCAGACCTGCCCAGGGCATCACTCACCTCCGCATCAATGCGCCTGCGCGAGGCGGCGCAGCACAGGCGCGCCCAGATCGGCGCCGCCGCGGCGCTGAGGTCCAGTTCGCCTGCGCTGTCTGTCGGAAGGCTCCTCCCCCCTGCCCTGCCGTCACGGCCCAGTCGCCAGCGCTGCGGACGACACCACAGGCGCGAGATCCCGGCCACCAGCTTCAGCTCCAGCCGGTTGCGCAGGACGGATAACACCCATGGCCAATGATCGCGGCACATTGCGGCGCGCCAGGCGGCGCGGCCCAGCTGACCGCTGCGAACCTCCCGCGCCAGTTCCAGCTGTGCCTGACGCCGCAGAAGTGCCTGCCGACGAATGCCCGCGTGGAGCGCCAGCTCCTCGCGCCTGTCCTGCGCAACCAGACCATCCAGCGCATGGATCTGTGCCGCCAGATCCTCGGGCACGTTGCGATACGAAACCGACGCCGGGTGCCGACGATAGAGATAGGCCGCCATCGGCAGCACCCACATCGTCGCACCCGCCAGCAGAAGACGCAGATAAAGGTCATGATCCTCGCCGATCCGCAGCGCGGGGTCGTAACGCAGATCGCGAAGAAGCTGATTTCTGATCAATGGCTTAAGGTATCCGATGTGACTGATGCCCTGCGGGTCAACCCCGCTCAGAACCAGATCCTTCAACGTCAGCGCGCGGGCGTGTTGCGGCGCATGACCACCCAGAATGGTTTCTCCCCGCACCATCGGGCGCTCTGAAAACAGGATCAGGTCATCAGCGACCACATCGGCCCCCAGATCCCGCGCCGCTGCCTGCATCAACTCCAATCGCCGGGGATGCTGGCTGTCGTCACTGTCGCAGATCGCCACCCAGTCCCCGCGTGCAAGGCCGAGCGCATCATTACGTGCCCGAGCCGGGCCGCCGCAGCGCGGCCGCCGTTGCGCCCGTATGCGCGGATCCTTGGCCGCAGCCGCACGGATCACCGCCCAGCTGTCATCGTCGGAGGCGTCATCAATGATGATCAGCTCCAGATCCGCCATGGTCTGTGCCAGTACCGCCCGGATCGCCAGCGGCAGATGAGCGGCGGCATTGCGGGTGGCCATAATCACCGAGATCTGCGGGCGCGGCTCAGCCATCCCGGCGGCCTTGCGGCGGCATCAGATCAGAGACCACAGCCCCGCGCGCTTTGATATGCGCGGCGGCCGGGATCCGCCAGGCCGCCGATAGCCCGGCCTCGTCGCCATAGGTCACAGTCAGCACACGGCGCGAGGCCCGATAACACAGATCCGCCCATAGACTGCTATGGCCACCATCGGCGCCGGGGTCCGGGACAACGACATGTTGTCCCTCTCCCTGCGGCGGCAGCCCATCGGCAGGGCCGATCAGATGGACCCGCTCCGCCGCAGCCTCACCGGCCTGTCCAGCTTGGCCGCCGCCCTGCCCTCTGCCAATACTGCGCATCTTCGCCCAGGCGATCTGCACCAGTCGAACCCCCAGCGCAGGATGCCGCAGGATCTGGCGCAGCGCCGCCCCAAACCGCCGCTGTTTCAGCGTCTCTGCCAGCGTCTCAAAGGCCAGACGGTCTTGTAGCACTTGCCGCCTCTCTTCTATAATATGTTTTAATTCAATATGTTGTGATGCACTCAATTGACCCGGCAACGCCTCCATCGCAGCAAGCGCCGCAAGAATCTGCCGTCGGGTCGATCGATGTGACAGGGAATGCGGATGTCGGCGGTAAAGATAAAGCGCCTCCGGCAGCAGCCACATACGCGTTCCTTGCAACAGCAATCGCAGATAGAAATCCTGATCCTCGCCGATCGTCAGCGCCTCATCATAACGCAAGGCCGCCAGCGCCTGACGGCGGATCAGGGGCTTCAGATAGCCCAGCTGCGCACCAGACGTGCCCGGTTCCGGCACCCGCAGCATATCCGCAGGCCCGATCTGTCGCGGCACCTCCGGCGCATCACTGCCAAGAACGCTGCGCGGACCAGCCAGCGGCTCCGTCGCGAAATGCACCATGTCATCCGCAACCGCATCCGCATCCAGCGCCTCTGCCGCGGCCAGCAGGCGCCGCAACCGGTCCGGGTGCATTATGTCATCGGAATCGCAGATTGCCAGCCAATCGCCACGGGCCGCCGCCAGCGCCCGATTGCGGGCGGCAGCAGGACCGCTGGGTGTTTCATGCAGCAGCACCCGCACGCGGGGGTCCTGGCGTGCAACCTCTCGCAGGATATCCACCGATCCGTCACTGGACCCGTCGTCGGCCACGATCAACTCCCAGTCGGCATGGGTCTGCGACGCCACCGACCGCAGCGCGTCCGGCAAATATGGCGCGCCCTGATGATTGGCCATGATGATCGAAATCATCCGCCCCTGCCCTGCCGGTTCCTGCATGATGCTGCCCACTCTTCTGCCGGCATATCTAGCATGTCCCCGCAGGGTGAGGCCAGATGCCGGGCAGCGGCGTTTGACGGAATGCACGGGGTCATTTCCCGTGGCACAGCCGATCCGAGGTGCTAAGACTGGCGCTCAGTACCGCCGCAATCGCCACGCCGACAGGAAAGACCCGCCATGACCACGCCCCCCCTTGCGCCATCCGGTAACAGCGCGGCACAGGCTGGTCCAACGCTGGTGGGTATTGGCGCACAGAAATGCGCCTCCACCTTCATTCACGCGGCCCTCGGTGCCCATCCTGATGCCGCCGTATCGGATCCCAAGGAACTGGATTTCTTCAGTGCCTATTTCGATCGCGGCTATCAATGGTATCGCAGCCATTTCAGCCATGGCGCGGACAAGACGGTGAGATTTGAGGCATCGCCCTCATATTTCTATGACCCGCGCTGCCCCGACCGGCTGAATGCCTTTGATCCGAACATCAAGGTGATCTGCCTGCTGCGCGATCCGGTCACCCGCGCCTATTCCAACCACCTGCATGAGGTGATCAAGGGCCATATTCCTCCCCTGCCCTTTCACGACGGGCTGGCGAACAATCCGGCCTATCTGGAACAGGGGCTCTACAGCCGCCATCTGGGGCGCTGGCTCGACACCCTCGGCCATGATCGCGTGCTGGTACTGCTGGCAGAGGAAATCAGCGCCGATCCGGTCGCGGCTGCCCAGACGGTCTATCGTTTTGCCGGGCTCGACGATAGCCACAGCTCTCCGGTGCTGCTTGAGCGACGAAACGAAAGCGACCGCGCCCGGCTCCCTGCTCTTCGCAGCCTGCTTCGTGCAGGTGGTGATCAACTGCGCAAAGCCGGGCTGGAGGATAGCCTGGCCCGGCTAAAATCCACCGGGCCGGTTTCCGCAGTGCTGCGTGCCAACAGCCAGAACATGCGTGATGTGGTGCCGCCCCTGCGCGACAGCGATATCGCAGACCTGCGCAGCTGTTTCGCGGAGGATCTGCGCCAACTTCCCGCCCTGCTGGGCCGTGACAGCCTGCCTTGGGAGAGCTGGGCTGCGGTAACAAGGTAGCCCACTAATGTACACATATGTCTAGAGCAGGATCGCATCCTGAGCTATCAGCAGATCCAGTGTCAGCGCATCCACCCGGTCATCGATCACCGCAACATTCACCCAGCCATCTTCGCCCTCGGCCTGCAACAGATCGCGCGTACCACGCCCACGCTCACCATCAAGCCAGCGCAGCTGATCCGCACCATCCAGATTGAACCGCGTCAGATCCAGAACGTCCCCTTGGGACAGGGAGAAATCATTGACCCGGTCCGGCGTCCCGCCCTGGCGGAAGATAAAAACATCCGCGCCGCCCCCGCCGCGCAGCTGATCACGACCGATCCCACCGTCAAGCTGATCGTCACCGCCGCCGCCCGCCAGACGATCCCGGCCGCGACCACCAAACAGGAAATCATCTCCGTCCTTGCCGCGCAGAATGTCCCGCCCCTTTTCACCATAGAGGTGATCCGAACCACGATTGCCCACCAGCTGATCCGCACCATCGCCACCGTGGATCAGATCTGCACCAGCGCCGCCGAACAGATCCTCTGCCTGCTCCGTGCCACGCTGTTCGCTGTCGAACTCCGGCTCGGCGGGATCTTCCTGTCCCGGCAGGGACACATCCGCAATCACCGCGACCAGCGGCGGCGCATCCGGGTCAGGTATTCCGGCCCAAGCCGTTTGATTGTCGGACACCGCCCAAAGGTCAGCAAAGCTCTTGACCGCCCCGGAGTACCAAAGCCCACCCGGCATATCAGCCCCGCTGAGATCGGCGCGCACCTCTCCATCTACGCGGAAAATCGCGCTGGTGCCGGTCAATTCGATTTCATAGGTATGCAGCCCCTCGGCGGCATCGAACCCAAGATCAACGACCAGCGGCCCCGCGGGGCCATCGGCCAGCCGCACGCGGTTGCCATCCTCCGCCTCCATATGGATGCTCAATTGAACCTGACGGGTATTGGCGCCAACGAATTCAAAATCGAACTCCAGCCAGCGATCGTTCCGATAGTCCTCCTGATAGAGGAACATCCCAAAGACCGTGCCATCCTGCATCTGCGGCGCCTGTGCAGTCCAACTCCAGATGCCGGTCTCATGGGCCGCTTCGGACTGGATTTCACCACCGGTGAAAAGCCGCTCTCCAACGCCATTATCCGACGTCAGATGCAGCTCAACCGCGCCGTCACTGTTGATCTGGACATTATCCTGTGACCACGTGGTGTCGCGCGATTGACCGGCATTCCATGTCGACACCAGCCAGTCGTCGCTGTCACGCATCTCGCCGGGGACCCGCAGGTCCAGCGCCGGTGTCTTTTCTGCCTGCGCGCTGTCTGTTGATGCCATGTCGATCACTCCAAACCTTGGTGCCGCGGAAAACGGCCATGCCTTTGGTTTGGTTGTCGGGGCGAACGATGGCAGGATTGTGCCTTAATTATCGCCCATTAATGCCCCATTCAGACAGTTTAACGCAAACTCAAGACCAGTTTTAGAGGGTTGCTTTTTAGTCGAATTGCGCAGCACGCAAGAGCCACCGGAGCGACAGCCAAGAAGTCACCGGACAGCACATCCCCCGATGCGCCAACGAGCGTCATCTCACCAGCACTTGCGGCGTGGCGGGTGTCCCCGCAGGGACAATGATAATGCTCTGCTCCGTTCAGCAGCGCGGCGAGCATGATCAATGACAATCCACCCATCTGAAGCCTGGCTCAAAAAAAGGCCGCCCCCGCAGGGACAGCCTCATTGATACCGTCGTGTCGGCCAGCTCAGCGCTAGGTCTGATCCCCGTCCAGAGCATCAAAGAAAGCCGTGATCGCGGCCTCAAGCCGACGCTGGTCAACCGCCGAGAAATCACGCTCCATCGCCATTTCAATCCGCCCGTCCCGCGCCAGACACCGCACCGTCCCCGCAGGGACAGAACAGCGCAGCGTGGTCTTGGCCATGCCGGCGCGCTGGCTGGTGCTGGCCTCCCTAACATCCGATGCAGGGGCCTTGAGCGCCTGCCGCAACACGGCCAGCTCTTCCTCAGCGCTCGAAAAACTCCGCTCCCTTAGGCGTTGCCGCAGCGGCTCAAGCGTGGCCGGGTTCTCCAGCAGGTGCTTCTTCAGATCCAGCCCTAATGCACGGGGGATCGCCTCGGCATAGGACAGCTCTTCTCCAATCAGCTCCAGCAGCTCTGCAAAGTGGCGAATGTAGCTGCGCTTCTGACGCCCGGCTGAGGCATAAAGCAGCGCAACAGAGTCTTCTACAGAGTCTGAATCCGTCTCTGGATCCTGCGAATAGGAGAGCGCGAGCTGCGCCATTTCGGCAAAGGAAATATCCCGGCGCACCAGGTTTTCATCCACCATTCGCCGGTACAGACCCTGTAGCGTCTCGCCCCGCGCCACCAGTCCGGCCGGGATCAGGCGGAACTGTTCCTCTCCCGTTTCCTCGTAAAGCGCGCGATAGGCCGACAGTCGCCGGAAGCCCTGTACCAGCTGATACCCCTCGCCGTCCTCTTCCACCCGGATCGGGTTGGACAGACCAAGATCGCGGATCGACTCCTTCAACTCCTCCAGCTCAGGATCCCGGTTGACGGCGCGATCGCGGATCAGCTTGCTGGTCGAAATCAGATCCAGCGGGATCCGATCGACCACCAGACCAAGCGTCTTCAGCCGGACAAATTCATGCGCCAGGCGATCGTTCTCTGCCCGGATATTCTGCTCGACCTCCGCCCGTGTCCGCAGCGCTTCGGCGTTTTCGCTGATGGCGGTGGCCATCGGGCCACGGCGCGCCTCGCCTGAACGGAACGCCGACTTCGTCTCAAGCTCAGGGGCGCCGGGGTGCGGGTCAACCGGGGCAGGGGAGGCTGCCTCGGGCGTGGCGGGGGTGGGATCCGACGGAAAATCGATGTCGAACATTCTGCGCTTGCTCATGCCTCATCCTCCAGCTGGGCCCATGCGGTCAGGGCGTTGCCCTTGAACTCCATATAGGCCTGGTCAAAAGACGCGCGCGCCCGTCGCCAGGTCTCGCGCGTCATATCCCGGTAGTCGATTTCGTAAATCGAGCTGAGGAAGCGCCCGGATTGTTCCACCGCTCGGGTCATCTCAATCGGGTGTTCCGTCATCCGGTCGCCAAAGACCTTGACGAAGGCATCGCGCATGGCGCGGTGCAGGTCATTGCCGGATTCATAGCGGGTGAGCAGGAACCGGACCTCCTGAAACACCTTCGGCAGGCTGAACGTCCCCGCAGGGACAACCCCGTTGAACGCCGAGAGATCCTCAAGCGCCTCGGAGAGCTGGCCGATGAACGAGGTGGTGGAGTCATACTCCCAATATCCGGGACCTGACGGGATATAGAGCATATCGGCGGCGAAGACCGCATTCATAGACTGATAGCCAATGGCCGGCGGGCAGTCGAAGATCATCATGTCGTAATCGTCCGACGGCAGCTGATCGAGATAACGCGACACCGCTGCAAAGAAGGACCATTCCGGATTGAGGTGGCGATACTGCGCCGATGCAAATTCGACAAAGGCGGCATTGGCGCAGCTGGGGATCACATCAATCGTGGGCCAGCTCGTCGGCTTTACAAAATCGCTGATCCGAAGATCCTGCAAGCCCATGCCGGTGATCGCTTCTGGCAGGCGCCGCTCGGGCAGGGCGGCCCCGGACTCGGCGCCGCGCGCACTGGCGTTCATCCGTTCGGTCTCACGTACGAGGTCCCGCGCCATGATGCCCCAGACCGTATAATCTTCGGTCACATCGCTCAGCCCCATCGAATGGGACAGGGTGGCCTGCGGATCAAAGTCAACACAGAGCACACGATAACCGTCCAAGGCGGCGGCATGGGCAAAATGCAGCGCTACGGTCGATTTGCCGGCACCCCCTTTGAAGTTGGAAATGGCCACCCGCAAGGCCCGCTTGCCCGCCGGTCGCTCCGGCATCAGCGATTTGCGGTTCACCTTCAGCCGACGGCGCAGCTCATTGATTTCCTCAAGCGAATACCAACGCTGACGCCCGTCTTCCTCGACATGGCCCTGCGGCAGGCTGGGATCGGCCGCCAGCCGTCCACGCAGGGTGGACTGGTTCACCTTGAAGATCAGCTCGGCCACCTCCCAGCTGGAGAAGCGCCTCAGCGTCTTTTCCATCTTGGGAGAGAAGGTCTGCTGCCGGATCCAACTCTGCATTTTCAGGGATTGTGCCTGCATATTCGCCAGGTCTTGATGGGTAAACATCTCTGCTCCTCGATCTCTGTAGTGCGGCCTTATTCACCAAGCGGACGCTTTTTCTACCTAGAAACTCGTTTACGCCGAATTTGCAAAAAACGCAAAACCTATTATCGTAGGAATAAGCGTCCTGTCCCCGTGGGGACGTCGACAGGAATAGGCGGCAATACCCTTTGTTTATCGGGCGATTGCGATTCGGTCGGGCTCCTGCGCCGCTGACGGGGTTTCTGGATATTCGACCCTGATATAGGGGGACGCGCCCAGAGCTGCCCCTGCATATTGGGGGACATTTTTCGATCAATAGGGGACAGCCTACCTGTCACCCAATACCATGAATACCTATTTTTGATTCAAAAATGGAATTGGAACAGCCCCTCGGGCAACAGCGCTCTTGACAGAATCGTATCGCTGGACGCAAATCAGATAAACCAACCAAAGAACGTTGAGTTCGGATCAAAAGGACCCAGAGTTGCGACGCAGCGCAACCCACGGGCCACCCGGTCCGACAATGAACCCAACAGGATCTCGTGGAAAACATGAGACGACAGAGGCAGCCATCCACCATCGGATGGAGACAAGAGGGCAGCCATGCTTGCCAGCAAACCCGTCGGGCGTCAGGCCGCGGCACTGAAATACGATATCCTCACCGCAATGGGGACCTATGCCCTGTCTCTGGAGAAGGGGCCGCAGCGACTGGTTCTGCGGTTCATGACGCTGATGACCGCGCGCTACAACTGGCAACGCAATGAGCTGGCAGTCGGCCAGCGCGAGATTGCCCGCATGTGGTCCGTCGACGAACGCACGGTGAAACGCGAGATGGCCAAGCTGCGCGCACTCGGCTGGTTGGTGGTGAAACGGCAGGGCGCGCGGGGGCGGGTAACGGAATACGGTTTTGATCTGGAGCGGATCCTAGACGACACCCGCAGCTGCTGGGCCGCCGTCGGACCAGATTTCGATCACCGGATGCGTGGCAGCGATGAGCCGGAGAAAAACGTGGTGCCGCTGATGACCGGCACAACCGCGCCCGCACCTGATATCAGCGACGGCAGCGAGTGGAGCCTCGCGAAGGCGGTCCTGCATCAGGAGGACCCGGCCATTTACGCTGCCTGGATCCAGGCGCTGACGCGGGAGAGCAGGGCAGGGGGCCGTCTGATCCTACGCGCGCCAAGCCGGTTTCACGGAAATTACGTCACCTCACATCTGCAGGAGCGGCTGCTGGCGGCCTGTCACGATATCGACGGGGATGTGGAGCAGCTGACCATCCTGTCCTAGATGCCTGTGAACCGGACCGGCAGGCACATGGGAAAGCCCCCATGCGCGGCACCTGGGGGCTCTTTGATCTTGCTGGGCGGGTGATTATTGCCGCTGCGGGATCCGGTCCTCAAAGCGTTTGAAGGCGAGGGTGATCAGCCCGGCAATCACCATGTAGACAAGCGCCAGTAGCAGCAGCGGCTCATAGACGATAAACGTGTCAGACCGCACCCGCGAGGAAACCGCGTAGATGTCCAGAACCGTGATCGTGGCCACCAACGGTGTCGCCTTCAGCTGAAGGATGGTTTCGCCCCCAAGCGTTGGCAGGACGTTGCGCACCGCCTGGGGCAGCCAGATCCGGCGGAACATGGTGCCGCGTGGCATACCGTAGGCCTTGGCGGCCTCCAGCTGGCCCTTGGCAACGCCTGAGAAGGCCCCGCGCATCACCTCGCCCTCATAGCCTGCATAAGACAGGGTCAGGGCCAGCACCGCATATGGCCAGGCTTGCCGCAGATAGGGCCACAGCTCGCTGGACCGGATCCACGGGAACTGCGGGAACAGCGATCCCAGCCCATAATAGAGCAGCCATATCTGCAACAGCAGCGGCGTGCCGCGAATGACGGTGCAAAAAGCCCGTGCGGGAACCGACAGATACCAGGGGCCAACCGCCTGGGCGAGGCCAAGCGGTACCGCCAGCGCAAATCCGAGGATACTGGTTACCACCAGGATCCAGATCGTCGTCCAGAGCCCTTGGAGCGCGAGCGGCGCATAGGCTGGAATCCAGTCCCAGCGCAGGGAAACTGCGCACCAGACAATCAGGCCTGCGAATAGCGCCATGAGGACAAGCCGGTGAGGCTGCATCAGAGGTTTCAGCACACTCATTGGCGGGTCTCCCGCAGGGAGGGCTGCCCACGTCTGGCCCAACGTTCAATCCAGTTGAAAATCACGCCAGAGCAGAGGGTTACCATCAGGTAAAGCGCCCCAGCCGCGAGGAAGAAAGTGAAATAAGCCCGCGTACTGCTGGCGGCCTGCCGGGTTTCCAAGGTCAGCTCGGCAAAGCCAACGATGGCCAGCAGGGCGGTGTCCTTGGTCGCGATCAGCCACAGGTTGGCCAGCCCTGGCGTTGCAAAACTCATCATGGCCGGGATGGTAACCCGGCGCATGGTCATGAAAGCAGGCATGCCATATGACCGGGCGGCCTCAATCTGGCCCGGCGGTACCGCCTTGATGGCGCCGCGCAGGACTTCGGTCGCATAGGCACCCTGCACAATGCCAAGCACCCAGATGCCTGCCACAACGCCGCTGATTTCGACCCGGCCATAGCCGAGGCCGGCGGCCAGCCTGTTGATCAGATCGGTGCCGACATAATAGAGGATCAGGATCAGCACCAGTTCGGGAACGGCGCGGATCACGGTGGTGTAAATGGCGAGCAGATCCCGCAGGATCGGCCCGCCATAGAGTTTTCCATAGGCCCCGAAAAGCCCGATAATTAGCCCCATGCCAAATGCGCCAAAAGCGATCTGAAGCGAATTGGCGAGGCCCCGTAACAGGTTGCCCCCCCATCCCGGCGGCGAGAGCGACAACAGCTGCGCGCTCTCGGCCAGACCAAACAGGTCGAGGAGTCCGGTCACGTTATGTCCTTACTCGGAGTAGATGCTGGTCGTGAAATACTTCGAGGTGATATCGGCATGGGTGCCATCGGCCAGGATAGCGGCGATCCCTTTGTTCAGGGCTGCCAGAACATCGGCGTCGCCTTTGCGCACGCCCGCGCCGACGCCTTTGCCGAGGATCGCCTCGTCATTGGCCACCGCGCCCTTGATCTCACAGCAGCTGCCCGCGTCCGAGCCGACAAAATCGGCCATGGCGATGCTATCGGCCTGGGTGGCGTCGATACGGCCGGCAAACAGATCCTGATTGGCCTCGTCCTGGGTCTGGTAGACGCGCAGTTCGGAATCTTTGAAGTATTCCTGCGCATAGGTCTGGTGAATTGTAGAGGCCTGAATGCCAATCACCTTGCCCGCCAGCGAGTCCGGGGTCGGCTCGATGTCCATGGATTTGTCGGCGACAATCACCGCCGGGGTGTTGTAGTAGGGGTCGGAGAAATCAATTGTTTTCAACCGCTCTTCGGTGATCGACATGGAGGCCATGATGGCGTCGATCTGCTGGCCGGTGAGGGAGGGTATGATGCCATCCCAGGCAACCGGCGTGATCACGCAGTCCAGTTCGGCGGCAGCGCAGACGGCATTGATAATGTCGATTTCCCAGCCCACCCACTGGCCGGATGAATCCAGCGAGGCAAAAGGCGGATAGGGTTCTGCGGCGACACCGATCTTCACCGGTTCGGCCTGGGCGATTGCCCCGGTAGCCGCCAGCAGAGTCGCAGCAAGAGCTGTGCGTTTGAGGTTTGATTTCATGGACATGACTGTCTCCCTGTTTTGTTATTTGTTTGTTCGAATGGCGAAATCATCCGACTGAGCTGAGGAACTGTTTGAGCCGCTCCGACTTTGGATTGCCGAAGACTTCGGCCGGCGGGCCCTGCTCTTCGATGCGGCCCTCAAAGAGATAGACAACATGGCTGGCAACCTCGCGGGCGAACTTCATCTCATGGGTGACCAGCAGCATGGTGCGCCCTTCGGCCGCCAGATCGCGGATGACCGTCAGCACTTCGCCCACCAATTCGGGGTCCAATGCGGATGTCGGCTCGTCAAACAGCATCACGCTGGGATCCACGGCAAGGGCGCGGGCGATGGCGGCGCGCTGCTGCTGGCCGCCGGACAGAAAAGCGGGAAAGGCATCCGCCTTGTCACCAAGCCCGACGCGGGCGAGCAGCTCATGGGCGCGGGTGATGGCCTGCGACCGGGGCACTTTCAGCACATGAACCGGCACTTCGATCACGTTTTCCAGCAGGGTGCGATGGGTCCACAGGTTGAATTGCTGAAAGACCATCGCCAGCCGGGTGCGGATACGTTCGATCTGGCGGCGGTCGGCGGGGCTTCCATCGGGGCGCATGGCGATGGTTTCGCCCGCGATGACGATTTCGCCGGAATTGGGTGTTTCCAGAAAATTGATACAGCGCAGCATGGTGGATTTGCCGGACCCGCTGCCACCGATAATCGCCACCACATCGCCCTGTCGGGCGGTCAGGGAGACACCCTTCAAGACCTCCAGAGACCCAAAGGATTTGTGCAGGTCGCTCACCCGGATCGCCTCGGTCCGTTCCGTGGCCCGGATGTTCGCGGCACCGGCATCCGACGCGGGGATTGGGGCTGTTGAATGCGGGGCAGGGCCAGCGGCAGCCGGATCGGGCATTTTCTATTGTCCTCATATTTCGGCTTGTAGTAAGGCTGACTTGGCGTAATTATGCAAGTGTATAATTACTGCATCCCAGCAACCATTCAGCCATTGGAGAGCCCGTGTCAGGTGAACGCCGGAAGTTTAAGCGTGCGACCGCAGAGGAGCGCAAGGACGCGCTGATTGCCGCAACGCTGGAGCTGGTGGCCGAAAAAGGCGTGCGTGGTGCCACCGTGCGCGACATAGCCGAGCGCGCGAATGTGACCCAGGGGCTGATCCGACACTATTTCTCCTCCAAGGAAGAGCTGATGACCGCGGCCTATGAACACCACATGGTCACCATCAGCGATCTCACCTATGCGCCGATCGCCGGGATCGAAGGCGATGCCCGGTCGCGTCTGGCGGGGTTCGTCGAGTCATCGCTGCGCCCGCCCGTTGTAGAGCCGACCGCCGTGGCGCTTTGGGCTGGGTTTTTGAACAAGGTGCAGCAGGATCCCGACATGCGGCAGATCCACCAGCGCACCTATGATTATTTCCGCGACAAGCTGGGCGAGCTGATCGCCGCCGCGCTGAACGAGGCAGGGCGGCCGGTGGATACGGCGCGGCTGCATCATCTTGCGGTGGCCTGCAACGCGGTGATCGACGGGCTATGGATGGAGGGCGGTGCCTTGCCGGAGGCCTTCGACGAGGGGGAATTGCCTGCCATCGGATTGGAATCCGTCAGCGCAATTCTGGGACTGAATTTGCAGCATAAGGCGGAAGAGCCATGAGAATGACCGATGTGACCAAGCGGCTTGCGGGGCTTGGCGGGGCCAAATGGGCTGTGCATCTGACCGCGCGGGAGATGATCGCCGCGGGGGCCGATATCATCGAAATGACCATCGGCGAACCTGACGTGCCGCCCCCGGATGTGCTGATGCGTACCGCCAGCACTGCGATGGTGTCTGGCCGGACCGGTTATTCGGACGGTCGTGGTGAAGCGAACCTGCGCCAGGCGCTTGCTGCGCGTTATAGCGCCAGCACGGGGCGGCCTATAGGGCCGGATAACGTCCTGTGTTTTCCCGGCACGCAGACCGCGCTTTATGCGGTTCTGATGGGTGTGGCCCAGCACGGGGACGAGGTTCTGGTCGGCGATCCGATGTATGCCACCTACGAAGGAGTAATCCGGGCAAGCGGTGCAGATATGGTGCCCGTAACGCTTCGGGCCGAGCATGGCTTTCGGATGCAGGCCGATGATATCGCCGAGAAAATCACGCCGCGCAGTCGCGCCATCCTGCTGACGACACCGCATAATCCGACCGGGTCAATTCTGACTGTTGAGGACCTTGATGCGATTGGACGACTGGCCGAGGCGCATGATCTCTGGATCATCTCTGATGAGGTCTACGAACAGCTGGTGTTTGAAGCGGCGGAGTTTGTCTCGCCGCTGGCGCGGGCGGCCTTCTCGGAGCGGGTGATTGTTGTCTCCTCGATTTCCAAATCCCATGCCGCACCCGGATTCCGCAGTGGCTGGTGCATTGCCAGTAAAGCCTTCTGCGACGGCTTGCTGCCGCTGTCGGAAACAATGCTGTTTGGTAACCAGCCCTTCATCGCGGATATGACCGAGCAGGCCGTGCGCGACGGATCACCGGTGGCGGCGGGGATGCGCAGGCGATTTGCCATACGTGCGGCGAAACTGGCAGAGCGGCTGCACCGCGACACGGCATTGCAGGTTCACAGCCCGCAGGCCGGAATGTTTGCGATGATTGACGTCTCGGCCACCGGTATGGATGGCGATGCCTATGCGCAGGATCTGCTCAGACGGGGTGGGGTTGCGGTGATGCCGGGATCCTCATTTGGTGACAGTCTGCGGAGCTGGGTCCGGGTGGCGTTGACGATTGAGGATGAGGCCTTTGACCGCGCGCTGACGCGGATCGTCGATCATGCCAGCCAGCGATCGGCGGAGGTGGCATGAGCAGGTCCGCCCAAGACGCGGCACCGCACACTGTCGGCGAAGCGCTGGTTGAGGCGCTGGCAACACGGGGCGTGCGCCATGTTTTCGGCATTCCCGGTGTGCATACGGTAGAGCTTTACCGTGGGCTGGCGCACTCAGACCTGCGCCATATCACACCGCGTCACGAGCAGGGGGCCGGGTTCATGGCCGATGGCTATGCGCGGGTTTCCGGCCGACCGGGTGTGGCCTTTGTGATCACCGGACCGGGGCTGACCAATACGCTGACGCCGATGGCGCAGGCGCGGGCGGATTCGGTGCCGATGCTGGTGATATCCGGGGTCAACGCAAGCGGCTCTCTCGGTCAGGGGCTGGGCCATCTGCACGAGCTGCCGGATCAACATGCGCTGGCGCAGCTGGTTGCGCTGTGGTCGGAGCATGTGGCGGCGCCGGAGGGTCTGGCGCGGGCGCTCGATCAGGTTTTTGCACCGGTTGACGGCAGCGCGTTGTCACGCCCGGGACCGACCCATCTGCAGGTTCCGCTGGATGTTGCAGGGGCGGCGGCGGTCCAAACCGGCCAGTCGTCGGCAACTGATGTGAACAGGGCAGGGCCGTCCGCCGCGGATCTGGCCGCAATCACGCAGCGCCTGTCGACAGCAAAGCGCCCGGTGATCCTGGCAGGCGGAGGCGCGCGGTTCTGCGCCGATCAGTTGCGCCAGCTGGCGCAGCTTCTGGGCGCGCCGGTGATCCAGACCGTTAATGCGCGTGGGGTGCTGTTTGACCATCCGCTGTCGGTGCCCGCAAGCCCCAGCCTCGCCTCGGTGCGGGGGCTGATCGAGACGGCGGATATGGTGCTGGCGCTGGGAACCGAGCTGGGGCCGACCGATTACGATATGTATGCCACCGGAGTGATGCCACAGATGCCGGGGTTGATCCGGGTTGATCTCTGCGCTGAGCAGCTGGCCCGACACCCGGCTAAGCTGGCGATCCATGCGGATGTGGCGGATGTTCTTTCTGCGGTTCTCGCCGATCTGCCGTCAGTTGCCAGCCCCTCCGGCGACTGGGGCCTCACACAGGCGGGTCTGACCCGCGCGGCAGCCTGGGAGGAAATCGGCGAGGGTTACCGCGCGCAGGTTGAGGTGCTGAATGCGCTGCGCGCAGCAGTTCCGGGGGCAATCATCGTTGGCGATTCTGCGCAACCGATCTATGCGGGCAATCTCTACTACGATCATGACCGCCCAGGGGGCTGGTTCAATGCGGCCACCGGCTATGGTGCGCTTGGTTATGCCATTCCAGCCGCGATCGGCGCCGCCGTTGCGGCACCGCAGACGCCGGTTATCTGCATCGTCGGCGATGGTGGCGCGCAGTTTTCCCTGCCCGAGATCATGACAGCCGTGGATGAAGCCTTGCCGATCACGTTCGTCGTCTGGAACAACCACGGCTATCAGGAAATTGCCCGCTCGATGCAGGAGGTGGGCGTGGCTGTGGTGGGCTGTGATCCGACACCGCCGGATTTCGCTGCGGCGGCGCGGTCCTTCGGGATCTTGCATCGGGCGGTTTCCGCCGATCCGCAAGAGGTTGCCGCGGCCATCAAAGACCGCGCCGCGCAGGCAGGCCCCAGCATCATTGAGATCATCACGCCCAAATACGTGCCGACACAGGCTACAAAGGACTGAGACATGACAAACCCAACATATGAATTCTCCCGCGCCATAACCCGCCGTCCCGCGTCCAGTATCACCGACGGCCTGCGGGCCGAGGATATCGGTACGCCCGATCTGGACCGGATGCTGGCCGCTCATGCCGATTATGTTGCCGCACTGAAAAGCACGGGCGCCGAGGTGATCGAGCTGCCTCCGCTTGAGGCCTTTCCCGATGCGGTGTTTGTCGAGGACACCGCCCTCTGCCTGCCCAAGGGCGCGGTTCTGATGCGCCCCGGCGCGCCGTCGCGTCTGGGGGAGGTGGCCGAGATGGCACCGACCCTGCGGCAATGCTACGGCGAGCTGCGCGAAATCAACGGCCCCGGCTTTATCGAAGGCGGCGACATTCTTGTGACGGACCGCGAAATCCTTGTCGGTCGTTCAGCGCGGACCGATGCGGCCGGCGTGGCGGAACTGGCAGAGATCGTGTCTGACTGGGGCCACAGCCTGCGCGAGGTTTTCACGCCAGAGGGCGTGCTGCATTTCAAGACCGACTGTTCGCTGATGGACGGTGAGACCATCCTTGCCACCAAACGGCTGGACGCATCGGGCTGTTTTGAAGGCTACCGCGTGCTGCATGTCGCCGAGGGCGAAGAGGCTGCGGCCAATGCCATCCGCTACAACAATCTGGTGATCATGGCGGCAGGTTTCCCGCGCACCGCCGAGATGCTGGATCGCGAAGGCTATGAGGTTGTTCAGATCAGCAATACCGAGTGCGCCAAGCTGGATGGCGGCATGTCCTGCCTGTCGCTGCGCTTCTGAACTGGCCCAAAGGGTGGATCTCTCCCGGTTTCGGGAGGGATCTGGCCACATGAGGTTGAAACCTGGCGCCGCCGCCCCTTATGAAAGGCAATCGGGCAGACAGAGACCATTGAGGCGGCGGTATGAGCGGGACAGAACGGATTTGCGTGATCGGGCTTGGCTATGTCGGTCTGCCGCTGGCGGTGGAATTTGGCCGATCGCGCCCGGTAGTGGGCTTTGACATCAGCGACGACCGGATTGCGGCGCTGCGCTCAGGGCAGGACAATACCCGCGAGATCAGCGCCGAGGCGCTGGCGGCTGCGTCGCATCTGACATTGACCAGCGACCCGGCAGAGATTGCCGATTGCACGATCTTTATCGTCACCGTTCCAACACCGATCGACAACAGCCGTCGCCCGGATCTGACGCCATTGCTGCGGGCGTCAGAAACGGTTGGTGGCGTGCTCAAACCCGGCGATCTGGTGATCTATGAATCCACGGTCTATCCCGGCGCCACCGAGGAGGACTGCGTCCCGGTTCTGGAGCGCGTGTCCGGGCTGACATTCAATCGCGATTTCTTTGCAGGCTACAGCCCCGAGCGGATCAATCCCGGCGATAAGACGCGGCGTCTGCCGGATATCGTCAAGGTGACCTCCGGCTCAACGCCTGAAATTGCGGCGCGTGTCGATGCGCTCTACCGTGAGATCGTGACGGCGGGCACCCATCAGGCCGAGAGCATCCGCGTCGCCGAAGCGGCCAAGGTGATCGAGAACAGCCAGCGCGATATCAACATCGCTCTGATCAATGAGCTGGCCAAGATTTTCAACCGCATGGATATTGATACCGAAGCAGTGCTGCGTGCTGCCGGAACCAAGTGGAACTTCCTTAACTTTCGTCCGGGTCTGGTCGGGGGCCATTGTATCGGGGTCGACCCCTATTACCTGACCCACAAGGCAGAGCAGCTGGGCTATCACCCCGAGATCCTGTTGGCAGGGCGGCGGCTGAATGACGGCATGGGAGCCTATGTGGCGAGCCAGATGGTCAAATCCATGCTGAAACGCAAGATGGCCATTGCCGATGCGCGGGTCCTTGTGATGGGGTTGACCTTCAAGGAAAACTGCCCCGATCTGCGCAATACACGGGTAATCGACGTGGTGCGCTGCCTTGAGGAATACGGTCTGACGGTGGATGTGCATGACCCCCATGCCGATCCAGATGAGGCGCGGCAGGAATACGGCGTCAATCTGGTGACAACTCCGCAGCCAGGGGCCTATGACGGTTTGGTTCTGGCGGTGGCCCATCAGGAATTCCGCGATATGGGGGCCGCGCAGATCCGGGCCTTGGGTCGGGACCATGCGCTGCTGTACGATCTGAAGTATGTGCTGACGCCGGACCAGTCCGACCTGCGGCTCTGACCGGCCGATCAGGCTCTGAAGCGGGCTACTTCGGGACCTTTGGCAATTTGCCGCCGCGCCAATAGGCGCCGGTGTCTTCCCGCAGGGTCTCGTAGGTGCGGAACCTGTCCCGCGCCGCCTCTCCTCCGGCATCGACCAGATGGGTCAGCAGACAATCAAGCACTGCCATCGCGCCGCCATAGCCACCAAAAGGATGCAGCGTATTGTCGGCCACCAGCAGCAGGTGGTCGGGCTGCAATCCGGGCGCGATTACCTCGCTATCTGAGATGAGGATCAGCGTCGCGCCTTTGTTGCGCGCCTGTCTCAGCGCCTGCAGCGTCTCCGATGAATATGGCGCGAAGGTCATGGCAATCAGACAGTCCCCGGCGCCGATATCCATCAGCTCGTCCACGGCGGTGCTCATGTGGCGCGGCACCAGATCAAGCCCCGGCAAGGCCATTCGTCCGACGTAGTGGAAGTAATAGGCCAATGCGTAACTGGCGCGGGTTGCAGTAACATAGCATCGTCGCGCCGAGGTCAGCGCCGCAACGATGGCCGCAGTGCGCCCGGGGGTCATCAGGCGCAGCGAGCGGGCGACGATGTTCACCTCATTGCGGGCGATGCGACCGTGGCGGGTGGTTTCGGGGGCCTGTTCCAGCCGATCGAGCCAGCCAAGGCCCAATCCGCCCTCACGCTCGGTTGTCAGCGCGGCCCGAAAGGGGGCGCGCAACGCCTCGAAACTGTCGAATCCAAGATGTGCGGCCAGTCGCACCAGAGAATTCGCGCTGACCCCTGCCTTGGTCGCCGAGACACGGATCGGATCAAGACCAAAGTCGCCGGGGGTGTCGATGATGTATTTCGCCGCCGCCGAGAGGGCGGGGGGCAGGCTGTCGATTTCGGTCTTCAGCTGGTCGAGCAGGCGATGGGTCTGTCGGGGATCAAGATGCGGGTCCATGGCCCCAGTTCAGACCGTTTGCGCGAAAAGATGCAAGATGGAACATATGTTCTTCCCCTGCCTTTGAGACCGGAAGGGTCAGGCAGGGGCAAAAACGGATGGTGGATCAGGCCGAGACCTGTTGCAGATCCGGCGTCTCGCTCGGGGTGATCGAGCCGTCCTCGCCAACCATGATCAGCTCACCATGGGACAGCTGGTCGAGCCCTTTGCAGGCCACCAGCATCAGGATGTTCTTTTCCCGCGCGACAATCGCCATATGGCTAAGCCAGCCGCCCACCTCGCTGAGGACAGCGCCGGAGCGCTGGACATAAGGAAGCCAGGCCGGGTTGATCATGCGACATGCCAGGATGTCGCCGTCCTGAAACCCGTCAAAGACCTCCGGGCCGATGGCGGTTTCGTCTTCAACCCAGAACACGCGGGCCTCCACGGTGCCGCTGCCGGCGACACAGGTGCCGCCCAGATGCCCATCAGCGGACCCCGCCTGCACGCCGAGCGAGAGCAGCTCGCAGTCACGCAGGGTGAGGCTGACATCGGTTGGCGCCGAGGCCTTGCGCAGATCTTCGACGTGTTTGCGGCTGGCGGCGCGGTCTTTCAGCAGCTCAGGTCGGGTCCAGTCGCCGGTCATGATCTCTTCCATGGTCAGGTAGAAGATCAGATCCTCCAGCTCGGTGTCGATCCCCAGGGCCAGCAACGCCCGGCGCAGCTCCGCCAGAACCCGCAGTGCCTCGTGTTTGGCCTGTTCCTTGAGGTCCTGATAGGCGATCGCAAGCTCTAGCGTGTCGCGCAGATCTTCCGGCAGGTTTGCCGGAGTGGCCACGGTGCCGCTGATCGGCTCAACCGAACTGTCGAGCAGGGAGGCCAGCAGGCCGGGCGCTTCGCTATAGCGGGGTGCCGACAGTTCGTAATCAAAGATCGAGCGATGCCCCATCAGCAACTGCGCATGGGTTTCTGCATTGGCACCGATACAGGAGGCCAGCAGGCTGGACGGGGCGTGGGGCAGTTCGGCGTGCATCAGGTGGGCGCGCAGGGCCGGATCGCCTGCGGCGGCGGCGCTGGCTTCGCCCATGGTAAAGCCAGCGACAATATTCACCTTCTCCGCCTCGACATAGATGTCGGTGACAAAGAGATCGCGCAGGGTCGCAATCGCCTCAAGCTGTTTCTGGCGGGGCAGGGCGGTGTAGTCCACAGCCTGCCAGAACGCCAGCTGATCGGTGAGCTGGGGCAGCACCTCCTCGCGCATGTGGGTGATCATCGGGCGGGCCTGCCTGCGCAGCTGCTTGGCCTTGGCGGCGGTCAGTTTCAGCGTCATCTGCTCTTTTAGGCCGACATCGACGTAGGTCTTGCCAAAGAGGTTCACCAGATGACCCGCCCGGCCTTCCGGCAGGTTATAGGGGACGCTCAAGGCGCGGCAGGCCAGATCGACGCTGCCGCCCGGCGCCCAGAGGCTGCCCATCAGCGAGAAAGACAGCGGGGTCGGGCGCGGCAGCACTTCGGACATCTCATCCTGTTCCAGCAGCGGCTTGTCCGGATCCACCCCGGCGTAATGGTCCAGCAGATCGCGCCATTCCTGAAGCCGGATCCGCTCAGCTTCGGTTCCAAGCGACAGGGTGGTGATGTCGCGGCTTTGCACGATCTGGAACTGGCCGTTTGCATAGGCCCATTCCACATCCTGCGGGCAGCCAAAGGTCTCCTCGATCTGGCGGCCAAGCGCCAGCAGCGGCGCCATGTCCAGCGTCTGGTCCTGATCTTCCGCCGCAGGCAAGCCCGAATAGCGGCCAAAGCGTAAAGACGTCGGGGTGACGCGGCCAGAGACCAGATCCTCGCCGCAGCCTTCGACCCATTCGATCATGCACATGCCGGGGGCCATCGGATCCTGGGTGAAGAGAACGCCGGCGTAGTCTGCCTGCACCATTTCCTGCACTACGATGTTGCCCTGATCGGTGCTGTCGCCCTCGCCCGAATAGCTGGCGGCGCGCTCGGACGAGAAGCTGGTCACAACTTCATCCAAGGCGGCGCGCATGGTCTCCGCGGTGACGTCCAGCACGGATTCGAACACTCCAGCAAAACTCTGGTCAGCGCCATCTTCGTTGCTGGCCGAGGAGCGCACGGCGACCGGCTTGCCGCCAGCCAGCCGATAAACATATGCGGCAAATGCGTCTTTTCGGGCGTCGGGCATCTCGCGATAATCGTGAATTGCATCGGAGCGCAAGACCACGCCGCCCGGCACCGGTAGCCCTGCGTTTTTGAGAATGGACAGGCGCAGCGCCTTATTGCCGGCGTGCTCCAGCTCCTCGGTGTAGCCCATTGGGATCACACCGCGCGGCAGTTTGGCGAGGCGGCGCTTGTGGGCGCGCAGCGACAGCGCCTCAGCCAGTTTGCGGTGCATGCCGGTGACATAGGCGCGCTGCATCAGCAAGAGCGTCAGGCTGAAGCAGAGATAGGCATTGGCGGCGCCCGAGAGGCTGAACACCATGGCAAAGAGCGCGGGCATGCCCAGCACCATCCACAGGGTTTTCTGGCGCTTGGTCTTGGCCACGGCCCACAGCAGATAGATGGCGGCGAGGGCGCAGAACAGCACCGGCATGATGAACAGAGGATCGGGCGCTCCGAGATCCGCCATCCACAGGAACGGGGTCTGAAGGCTGGCGCTGGCCTCTTGCGCGGCGGAGACGCCCAGCATCATCACCGGCAGGAACAGCAGCGCGGTGAGGTTCTTCATCGGCGTCAGGCCCTTGTCCTTGTAGAATGCCTGCACCGCGCGCGCCTTGCGCACCGGGTCATGGGCCAGTTTTTCCTTCAGCGCCTTCATCTCATCGGCGGTCTCACTGGTGGTGATCTGGTCGCGTTCAGATTTCAACGCCACTGGCAGGATCATGATCCGGGTGATCAGGGAGAGGGCGAGCAGACCCAGCAGGATATGGCTGCGCTCATGCACCCAGAGCAGCGCGGCGGCCAGCGCCGAGATCGCCTTGTCCCAGAGGCCGCTTTGCTGATCGGCAAGCCAGGCCTGCACATGAGGCTTCGGCTTGGGGGCTACAAAATACTCCCATGGCAGGGTGTAGCGGCCACGGAAATTGAACCCTTTCTGCGACAGCTCCAGCCCCAAAACCTGGCTCATGAAACAGCTGCGACGGTCGTAGCAGGCCGCCAGCGTTGGTTTGGTCGGATCAAGTTCACTGATGCGCTGCATCAGATCGGCGGTTGTCATCTTGCGGATCGGAATGTTCACCGCGCCGGGAAGGTGGCCCGCCTCAAAATCCCCGGGGTAGCGGGTATCGACGATCTGCAGGTCCTCGGTGTTCATCAACTCGGTGAAATCCGCAGTGCTGAGCAGCACATCACGACCGGGATATTCCGGAATGGCACGCAGGTCAGAGAGGGATTTCACGTCCTTGTCAGAGAACGCGCGCCCTTCGACAATCCATTTCTCGATTCCGCCGGCGATGAAGCTGCAGTCGATGCCCATCGCCGCCAGCTTGGCACAGGTTTCCGAGCTGCGGTTGCCGTTATGGCAGAACAGCACGACCTTCTGGCCGGGTTTGACCGGCTGGCTCTCGACGAAGTCCGGAAAACGGATATGGGTCGCGCCGGGCAGGGTGCCCATGGCGTTTTCGCCGGTTTCGCGGATGTCGTAGAACAATGTGTTGCCATCCTCCAACGCGGCGGCGGCGTCGGCTGTCGACATCGCAAGCGGATGATCTGACTGGCGCGCAAAACTTGTCTCTTTCAGCGCCGCGTCCTTGATCTTGGTTCCGTCAAACTGCGCCGGCCGCATGAGGGTTGCCTGCAGGCGCGCCTGCTCCGCCGCCCGCTGGCTGCTAAACTGCCAGTAATTCATAAGGGCCAGTGTCAGCGCCGCCAGCACCAGACCGGTGATCAATCGGACCGGATAACGTGTTGCCACCGCAGTGCTCTTCGGCTTCAGACCAAGCTTCGCCGCAACCACCGCGCCGAGACCCGACATCATCGCGATCGCCACGGCCAGCACCTGCGACAGGGATGATACCGATCCGATCACCAGTTCCGGTGAGGGAATGGCCCAGGCAGCAGCGGGGGCGAAGCCGGAAAGAAGGGCGGCCGCAAGCAATAGGCGGGGAACGGGTCTGCGGGAAATTATGTGGTTTTTGATCACGGGAGGTCCTGCCGGGCTTCTGCCCGATCTTCAAATTTATGATGAATTTTATAAAAGAGCGCTGAAATCGTTACTGAAACGTTAATATTCATGCCACGCTCTGAGGCGAGCCGTAAAATTATTTATACTATTTCAGGGCCACTTAACCAAATTTTCTCACTATTCAGGGTAAACAGATGCGCGAGACCACCGATCGGGCAGCGCCTGGATTCAGACTGGAGACGATGATGCAAACCGCTTCGAAACATCATAATAAGCCAGCCGGCATGGGCCGCCTGTGGTTGGTATTCTGTGTCTGTCTGATGGCGCTGCTGGCGCCGATGACAGCACGCGCCGAAATTACCCTGACGTTTGGGACCTATGCCGCGGATAAACCGACGGTAACGGTTAAGAAATACCGCCCCTTCCTGACGTTCCTGTCGAACCGTCTGGGCGAGGTGCTGGGCGAAAAAGTTGTCATTCGGATGACAGTTGCCAAGGAATATCAAGAGGGTATCGACCAGCTCGCCAATGGCGAGGTGGATTTCGCGCGTTTCGGTCCGGCCTCTTATGTGCATGTGATGAAACAGAACCCCGACATCAGGATCGTTGCCATGGAATCCAAGAAGGGGCGCAAGCGTTTTAAGGGTGTGATCGTCGTGCATCGCGACAGCACCATCACTCAACTGTCGGATCTTGCGGGGCTCAGCTTTGCCTTCGGGGATGAGTTGTCGACGATCGGGCGCTACCTCGCCCAAAGCCAGCTGCTTGAGGCCGGGATCGACAGCGGTGATCTGCATACCTATGAGTACCTCGGCCGCCACGATCTGGTGGGGGAGGCAGTTGGCGCCGGAAAATTCACGGCAGGTGCCCTGAAAGAGAGCACCTACAAGAAACTGATCGCCAAAGGGGTGCCGATTCGGATCTTGGCGAGCTTTGATAATGTGACAAAACCCTGGCTTGCATCCTCGACCCTCTCGGAGGAGGTGCTGCTGGCCATGCGGGAGATCATGCTGTCGTCAGAAAATGAAGAGATCGTGCGCCGAGTGTCCAAAAACGGCTTTCTTCAGGGGGCCGACTCCGACTACGACCTGATCCGCGATGCGATGGAGCAGAGCCAGGCATTTTAGCGTCGTCACCGAGGTCTCCTATGAAACGTACGGGCATACTCTTTCAGATCGTCTTGTCATTGTCGCTGGCTGCCCTGTTGGTGGCGGTGGCGATCGGCGATGTTGCGCGTCGCTACGAGACCCGCAACCTGCAGGACCAATTGAAAGAGCAGGCTGAGCTGACCATCTCGTTGCTGAGCGGGCTGATGCTTGAATCGATCATCGTCGAAGATGTGCCGGTGCTGGAAACCGGATTGACCGAGGCGATTACCCGCAATCCCAAACTCCTGAAGATCCAGATCCAGGATAGCGCGGGTACTCCGATCGCGGAGGCGGGCCGTACGGATCAGGTGGGGCCGGATGACTTTGTGATGTATGACCGCCCGATCACGCTCGACGGGTTCGATTTTGGCAATATGGTTGTTCACTGGTCTACCCGTGAGGGGCAGGCAATGGTTCAGCACAAGGTCAGCCAGACCATCATGTGGACGGTGGTGGCCGTGGCAGTGCTGTCCATTCTGGTGCTGATACTGGTGAGCGTGCTGGCATTGCGCCCATTGCAGATCATTCACCAGCGCATGTCGGATGCGATCGCCGGCTTGTCGAACCGGCAGGCCCGGCTGCCCTGGTTTGCCTCGCGCGAGTTTCGGGCCTTGGATTTCTCCGTCGGTGTGCTTGAGGATACCTTTGAAGAGCGGGACGAGCGTGAGTACGCATTGGATGAGGCGCGGAAATCGGCTGATATCGCCAACCGGGCCAAATCCGAATTTCTGGCCAATATGTCCCATGAAATCCGCACTCCGATGAATGGCGTCATCGGCATGGCGGAACTGATCCTGGAGACGGATCTGGACGAAGACCAGACCATGTATGCCGAGACGATTGCCAAGTCTGGCTCGGCGCTGCTGACGATCATCAACGACATTCTGAATTTTTCGAAGATCGAGGCGGGCAAGATGGAGCTGGACCGCGCGCCCTTCAACTTGCAGACCGCAATTGAGGACGTCGTGACACTGTTGTCGCCCAAAGCCGCAGAGAAGAATGTCGAGGTGACACTTCGCTATGATCCGAACCTGCCGGAATGTTACGACGGCGACGTTGGTCGTATCCGCCAGATCCTGACCAATGTGGCGGGTAACGCGGTGAAGTTCACCGGCAGCGGCTATGTGTATATCGAGGTCTCAGGCGAGTCTGAGGATGGCTACACGGATCTGCGTATTTCGGTCACCGATACCGGCACCGGCATACCGGAGGACCGGCTGGACCTGATTTTCAATGCCTTTGAGCAGGCCGACGGAGCCGCGACCCGCAATTATGAGGGCACCGGACTGGGCCTTGCGATATCCACGCGCTTGCTTGCGCTGATGGGCGGTCGGATCTCTGTGCGGTCGGAACTGGGCAAGGGCTCGGTGTTCACCATTGAGCTGCCACTGCGGATCCGGCCCAACCAGCCGAAGCCTGCTCAGGATGAGCGGGATTTCAAGGGGCTGCGGGCACTGGTTGTTGATGATCTGGAACTCAACAGGATTATTCTGACTGAGCGGTTGGCGACCTGGGGGGTGAAAAGCATCGCCGCCGGATCGGCCCATCAGGCGCTGGAGATTCTGCTGGATGCACGCCACGACGGTGTGCGTTTCGACGTCATTCTGCAAGATTTCCAGATGCCGGGGATGGATGGGAAAGAGCTGGCAGAGCGGATCCGAGATATCCCGGAATATCGCGATCTGCCGATCGTTATCCTGTCCTCGGTTGAAAATACGCTGGACCGGGCAGCACGGGAACATCTGGGTCGCTGCGAAGTTGCGCTGAAGCCACTGCGCGCGGCGCAGCTCCAGTCGGTTATGAGCCGGGTGCTCGAGATACCCGCCGATGCGCCTCAGGACACGGTTCAGCCACCGGTCGCGGATGATATGGAGGCCATACCGCAGGTGAAACTGCTGCTGGCGGAGGACAATCGAACCAACCAGCTCGTCGTATCACGCATGTTGAAGGCGGCTCCCATCGAAGTCTTGATCGCCGCGAATGGTGAGGAGGCGGTGACCATGTTTGCGGAACACCAGCCGGATATCGTGCTGATGGATATGATGATGCCGGTCAAAGACGGGATAGATGCGACGGCTGAAATCCGTCAGCTCGAACGGGAGCAGGGGATGCGCCGCTGTCCGGTCGTCGCGTTGACGGCAAATGCCCTGCAGTCCCACCGCGAGGAATGCCTTGCCGCAGGCATGGATGACTTCCTGAGCAAACCGATCAATAAGAAGGCCCTGCTTGGAGCGGTAAGCAAATGGGTGGAATGCGGCCCGTTGCTGAAGACCGGAACCTGACGCCACCTGATGGCACCGGGCGCCAGCCGACAGAACCGCCGCGATCAGGCAATAACCCCCTGGTTGACGGCGACCGATTGCTGATCCGGCCTGCGGTGTTTGCTGATGAGGGTTTCCTGGCGCATATTCCTGGTGCTGCGGTGTTGCCTCAGGCTCGGCTGAAGAGCTGTTTGAGGCTCGACAGGGCAAACAGGCTCGCGGCGAGGCAGACAATTGTCGGCCCGGTGGGCGTGTCGAACATGAACGCCAGTTGCAATCCGCCCAACGCCGAGATCGCGCCCGTGATGGCTGCAATCACCGTCATGCGTTCCGGTGTCGCGGCAAACGGGCGCGCGGTGGCGGCCGGGATGATCAGCATGGCTGCAATCAGCAGAACGCCGACAACCTTGATCGCTACGGCGACCACAACCGCCAGCGCCAGGGTCAGCACCAGTTGTTCGCGGCGCGGATCAATGCCTGCGGCGTAGGCCAGATCCGGGTTCAAGGTCGCGGTCAGCAAGGCGGACCAACGCCACCACAACAGGGCCACAACAAGGATTGCGCCGCCCCAGATGATCATGAGATCCTGACCATTGACCGCAAGGATATCGCCGAAGAGATAGGCCATCAGATCCAGCCGTACACCATGCAGGAAAGAGACGGCCACAAGACCAAATGCCAGCGATGAATGAGCGAGCACCCCGAGCAGCGTGTCAACGGCATAGCCCCGACCGCTGAGGGTTGAGACAACCGTCGCCATGATCAGTGCCATGGCAAGGACGCCGACAAAAATCGACGTGTCGAAGCTGAGCGCAATTGCGATGCCGAGGATGGACGCGTGGGCCGTGGCATCACCAAAATACGCCATCCGTCGCCAGACCACGAAACAGCCCAAAGGGGCCGCCGCAAGGGCAACACCGACGCCTGCAAAAGCGGCGCGGATCAGAAAGCTGTCGAAGATTGTCATGACTGTTGTCTCACCAGATCGGGCGTTGCAGGTTGCGGGTCATGCGCGTGATCATGACCGCAGCTGTGATCATGGGAATGATTGTGTTCGTGCCGGTATAGCGCCAGAGCGCCCTGTGTGCCGGTGCCGAACAGCGCCCGGTATTCCGGGGCGGAGGCGACATGCGCAGGCGCGCCTTCGCAACAGATATGACCGTTGAGGCAGATCACCCGGTCCGATGCGGCCATAACCACGTGTAATTCGTGACTGACCATCAGAATGGCGCAGCCCAGATCGCGGCGCAGCTGTTCAATCTGCTGGTAGAAGGCGGCTGATCCGGGCTGGTCCAGCCCCTGCGTGGCCTCATCAAGGATCAACAGCTGTGGATCGCACAGCAGGGCGCGCGCCAGCAGAACTCGCTGGAACTGACCTCCCGAAAGACCGGTCATCTGGCGTTTCATCAGCTGCCCGGCGCCCGCTTGCTCCAGCGCTGTTCGTGCTGCGGCGTCGGTCACGGGGCTGGGCAGGCTCAGGAAGCGGCGCACTGTCAGCGGGAGCGTCGGGTCGATATGCAGTTTTTGCGGCACATAGCCGATCCTAAGTCCCGGTGCCTTTGACACGGTGCCGCGGGTGGGACTCAGCGCGCCGATGATGGTGCGCAAAAAGGTCGATTTGCCGGAACCATTGGGGCCAACGATCGTGACAATCTCTCCGGGGTTAATGGCAAAGTCGACGTTGTGCAGCACGGGGTTGGCATTGTGGCGTACGGTGACGCCGTCCAGATTGACCAGTGTCATTGCGCGTCGTCCTGCTGGCATTTGGGGCACAGGCCCTCGGCCTCCATCACCGTCCGTTCGATCAGGAATCCTGCCTCGCGGGCGGCAGTTCCCAGACGACCGTTGGTGGTTTGCGAGGGGGCTTCGGCAACCGCGTTGCAGGTGCGGCAAATCATGAAGACCGGCGCGTGATCGTCGCCGGGATGGCTACAGGCCACAAAGGCGTTGAGTCGTTCGATCTTGTGCACAAAGCCGTTCTTCACCAGAAAATCCAAGGCGCGATAGGCGATTGGTGGCTGTGATCCAAGCCCTTCGTCGCGCAGGATGTCGAGCAGATCATAGGCGCCCATGGCGCGATGGGCCTGGAGCAGGATTTCCAGCACGCGGCGGCGTACCGGGGTGAATTGCAGGCCATGTGCACGGCAATGGGCATCTGCAACGGCGATACCGTCGTTTATGCAATGGCTGTGGTCGTGCGCATGAAATCCGATGGGGTCCATCTGAGGCTCCGTTGGGCGGTCTCTCTTTCGGGGTTGATATGTTATGTTATGACGTTTATCAACCGCCGTAATGTTATACAATTACATGAGGTCATCATGGGACATCTCCGCTATCTTGCAATTGCCGCAACTGTCTGTACCACAGCGACGACAGCTCTCGCCGAGGTTCCGACGGTCGCGGCTGATATCACGCCAGTCCATGGCCTCGTCTCGCGGGTGATGCAGGGGGTTGGTGCCCCTGAGCTTGTGGTGCCGCCCGGCGCTTCGCCGCATAGCCACGCGATGCGCCCCTCCGAAGCGCGGGCATTGGATCAGGCGAATCTGGTGTTCTGGGTTGGCCCGAGGCTGACCCCATGGTTGGAGGGGCCTATCGCGACGCTGGCCTCTGACGCCACGGTTATTTCCCTGCTTGAGGCTGACACAACGCGGCAGCTGACGGTGCGTGACACAGTTCAGTTCGGGCGCGGTGATCACGATGAGCACGCAGAAGAACACTCCGATGACCATCATGAGGGGCATGGGGATGACCACAATGATGCCCATCACGATGAGGAGGGGCACGACGATCACAGCCACAGGCACGAGCCGGGAAGCCTGGATCCGCATGCCTGGTTGATGGCGGAGAACGGCAGCGCCTGGTTGCAGGTCATCGCCGAGGCCCTGGCTGACGCCGATCCCGACAATGAAGCGCTATACCTGCGGAACGCCGCAGAGGGGCAGGCTGAAATTGCGGCGGCGACCGCTGAAATCTCCGCCAAACTGACCCCGGTTGCGGGCAAGCCGTTTGTGGTTTTTCACGATGCTTATCAGTATTTTGAAACCGGGTTCGGTGTTCAGGCCGCCGGTGCGATCTCGCTCAGCGATGCCTCTGATCCAAGCCCGGCGCGGATCGCGGAGATTCGCGCGACGGTCCAAGAGATGAAAGTGCAATGTGTGCTGTCAGAGCCGCAGTTTAACCCGGGCCTGGTTGCGACGGTTCTGGACGGTACGAAGGCGCGCACAGCTGTTGTTGATCCACTGGGTGTAACGCTGGATCTTGGCCCGGATTTCTATCCGAAGCTTCTGACATCTGTCGGGGCGGCCATCGCCAGCTGCTATTGATCAGCAGCTGGCGATCTTGAGCCCGAGCGTTCGGCCAACAGATGGATCAGCGTGGCCCCTGTTTCGTAATAGGCGCCACGCAAACCTGCGAAGGGCAACCGGTGATGGTGGCTCAATGGGACTGGCAGCTGGGATGGGTCTTCACCAATCAGCGCGTCTGCCATGCGTCTGCCAAAGAGCGTGCCGGGACCGATGCCCCGGCCCGAATATCCAAAACAGGCAAACCCTTGACCAAGATCTATAATCTTGGGGATGTGCTCCGTTGTCATGGCGATTTTGCCTGCCCATTGCGTCTCGAGCGGGTAGTCTGCAAGAGCAGGGAACATGCGCGCCAGTTTGCGCCGCAACCAGTTGCTGTGCACACGGCCGGCTGGGTGTGAGAGTTCCCCCATGCCGCCGATGATCAGCCTCCCCGCACGGTCGCGGCGCCAGGAAGACATGATCAAACCCGTGTCCCAGCAGCCTTCGCCCTGCGGTAGGATCTCGTTGGCCAAATCATCGGGCAGCGGCGCTGTTGCCGCCTGAAAATAGCTGACCGGAATAGACGCCGGTGCTGCGTAGCCCGCGATGGGTTGCGGATAGGCATTGGTCGCCATGATCAGATGTCTGGCGCGCACCGTGCCACCGGGCGTCGCGACGAGCCAGCCAGTGGCGTGACGGTCAAGAGTCACGACCGGAGACTGGGCGTGCAGACGGGCCCCCTGGGCCATCGCGGCGCGGGCCAATCCGATGGCATAGGCCAGCGGTTGAATCGTGCCGGCACGGGGGTCGAACAACGCGCCATGGACCGCGTTGCTGCCGACCCGAGCAATTGCTTCGCTGCGCGACAGCAATCTGACCGGAGCGCCAATCGCAGCCAGCTGTCGGTGGCGATTGTGCAGATCCTTCAACCCAGAGGGCGCATGGGCGCAATGCAATGTTCCATTATGGACCGGTTCACAGTCGATCTGATGGGTCTTGATCAGATCAAAGACAGCTGCGGGCGCTGCTGCCAGCAGCTCCGAAAGCCGCGCGCCAGCCACAGTTCCCAGTGCGGCGTTGATCTCTTCTGGCGGCAGCCAGAGACCGGCGTTGACCAGACCGACATTCCGCCCGGATCCGCCTGCGCCAAAGCTATCGGCCTCCAGCAGGCAGACATCAGCACCCATCTCTGCCGCGCGCAAAGCGGCGGAGCAGCCGGTGTAGCCGCCGCCGATGACAACGAGATCGGCCGAAACCTCGCCGGTCAAAGCGGGGGCCGAGAGCCCCTCGCGGGTGGTTTCCTGCCAGAGGCTGCGACCCGGCTCGTGCGTCATGACCGACGGCCTTCAACCTCGGGAGACGTCGTCTCGATTGTCTGGTGTTGCATTTGCGCCTCCCTCCTTGGCGTGACGGGTGTCGGACACCGTTTGCTGATGGCCTGTCACCCTTCGGGCATACCGCAGCGACTGGCCTCTGCCGAGAGAAATCAGCAGAGCGCACACGGTTTACCGTGAGATTTCATGCGGCATATGTTTGCCCATGTGCGCACCGCCCACGTCCTCGGGTGCAACGGACACGGATTTAACGATAGCATGGCACTGTGTCCCAACCGCGAGGTTCAGCGCAGCGGCAGATCGTCGGGTGACCCGCGCCAACAGGGCGCCGGCGGGCGTCTGCAATGATATCATAATACCCGGTCCCCCGCCGCTGCGCAGGGCGGTGATCCGGCCCGGAAGAATGTTCAGCGCAGACAGGCCGATGGGGCGCTCACGCGAGAGGATCACCTCGTGTGCCGATATTCGCACACGCACGGTTTGACCCGGCGGATGTGGCACCTGCGGCAGGAACAGCGCAATGCCACCGGCATTCAGTTGGCTCAGCCCATCTGGATGATGCTGCTCAACGACGGCCTGAAGGATAGCGCCCGCGCCGCGCACGCCGGTCGGCATGATGGCCGGGTCAGCGAGGACAACATCGGCAGGACCAACGCGACTGCATTTTCCATCCTGCAGGGCGACCACTGTCGTTGCCAGGCGGGCAACCTCGGCAACGGAATGAGTCACATAGAGTATCGGCACCGAGAATTCGTCGCGCAGCCGCTCAAGATAGGGCAGGATCTCTGCCTTTCGCGCCTCGTCCAACGCGGCAAGAGGCTCATCCGCCAGTATCATGTCCGGTGCGGCCAGCAATGCACGGCCAATGGCCACGCGCTGTTTCTCGCCCCCGGAGAGATGTGTCGGGTGGCGTTTCAGCAGCCCGCCCAGCCCTAGCATGTCGACCACGGTGTCAAATGGCGCTGCCTTACGGTTCTTGCCGATAAACCGTTGACCGTAAGAGAGGTTTTTTGCCACCGTCATATGCGGGAAGAGCCGGGCATCCTGAAAGATATAACCGATGCGGCGCCGATGAGGCGGGATGTTGATGTCGGCACCGGTGTCCAGAACAATGCGATCCTTTACGCGGATCTTGCCAGTGGCCGGTTTCAAAAGACCTGCGACCGCGTTTGTGACGGTGGTTTTCCCGGCGCCTGAGCGGCCAAACAGGACGGTCACCCCGGCCGGCGCTGCAAAATCGACATCAACGGCAAGTTGCCCCAGTTGATGGGTGAGCTTGACCTCTAGCATGTGGCGCCCCGCACACGTTTTGCCACCCGTCGCGCCAGCCATTCTGAGGCTAGCAAAGCTGCCATGGCGATGACAACGGAGACGATCACCAGACGCAGCGCGGCATTTTCACCGCCAGGAACCTGCAGGAAGGCGTAGATCGCCGAGGGAATGGTCCGCGTCTGGCCGGGGATGTTGGAGACGAAGGTGATTGTTGCTCCAAACTCGCCCATCGCCTTGGCAAAGCCAAGCACAGCACCCGCAAGCACGCCGGGCAGGATCAGGGGCAGAGTGATGGTCACGAAAACCCAGAACCGCGATGCGCCAAGCGTTGCAGCGGCCTGTTCCAATCTTGGATCTACGGCCTCCAGCGACAGGCGCATGGCGCGCACCATCAGCGGGAACCCCATGATCGCGGCGGCGAGCGCAGCGCCGGTCCAGCGAAAGGCAAATGTGATCCCGACCGCATTCAAGGCCGTGCCGACCGGGCTGGGGCCACTGAACATAATCAACAGAATGTAGCCGGTCACCACCGGTGGCAGGATCAGGGGCAGATGGACCACCCCGTTCAGCAGGGCCTTGCCCCGAAACTGCCCGCGCGCCAGCGCCAGCGCCACCATCAGCCCCAGAGGAAGCGACAGCAGGGTTGCCCAGAACGACACTTTCAAGGACAGGGCGACCGCCTGCCATTCCTCGGGACCAAGCCACTGCATGTCGAAGGATCACTCCACTAGAACGGTGAAACCTTGCCCGACAAAGATGTCTTTCGCAATCGGGCTGCTTAAGAAGGTGAGGAAATCCATGGCCTTCTGCCCATTGTGGGTTGCCGCGGCAGGGTAGACTATCGGCCCGTGGCTGTCTGCGGGGAACCGGTCAATGACGGTAACGTCGCTCACTCCGATAATGTCGGAGCCGTAGACGATGCCAAGCCCGGCCGCTCCACGGCGGACAAGCGCCAGGGCTGCCCGAACATTGTCTGTCTGGGCAATATGTGGGTGCAATTGATCCCAGAGCCCGAGGTGCTGCAACGCGGATTTGCCGTAGATGCCTGCTGGCACCGCATCAACCAACGCCATCGCCAGCGGGCGATCCTGGACCTGTTCCAGAAGCCCTGACCCGTCGTTCAATGACAGCGCGTCACTCTTTTGTTGTGCGGCGGCGGGTGCAATCAGGAGCAGAGAGTTGCCGAGCAGATCGAACCGGGTATCCGCAGCAATCAGGTCTTGGCTCTGGGCCCAGTCCATCCAGGCTGCGTTGGCAGAAATGAAGACATCCGCCGGTGCACCATATTGCAGCTGCCGGGCCAGAAGGGAGGACCCGGCCAGGGACAGATCAACGGCGATGCCGGTTTGCTCCTCATAGACCTGCGATATCTGCTCCAACGCGGTTTTGAGACTGGCTGCGCCAAAGATGGTCAACCGATCGGCCAATGCTGCCCGGGGCAGCACGAAGGTGAGGGCAAGGGCAAGGCAAGCAACGCACCGAATTATCCACGATCCCAGACCCTTGGGCAGGGTGAACTGCTGGTTGTGTTGCACGGTAGATCCTGTCGTCGGATGACACATTGGATCATAGCGGCTCATCCGGGCAGGCTGCAAGGCGCAAGAGGGTTGGTAAAGCCTCAACCCGTGACCAAAAAGAAGGGCCCGAAACTAGCGGACCCTTCCTGAAATTTCTGGCGATTGCGGACACGGGACACAGGCGTGTTGCCCGTCCCTTTCTGCCTTAGAACAGCGTCACTGCGCCAACTTCTGCCGCAGGCTTGGCAGCCGGTGCCGGACGTGCCGCGACCCGTTCCTGTTCGCCCAGACGCCGATCATCCTTCACCTGTGTCTGCTGTGCAGCACCCGAAACAGCGTGGAAGCGGACCCGTCGTGCCGAGGTTCCACCGACGCTGGAGGAGACAACAGCGATGCCCTCATCCCTCAGAAAGCGCTGGACAAAATCCGCATTTGAGGCCCCGATATCGGAGAGGTTGGCCGACATCTTGGCGCCGCCAAAGACCTTTGCCTTCAGGTTTTCGCGGCGAGCGCCCTTTTTCATGATGCCGTTGATCAGCAGTTCCATCGCGTGGATCCCATAGCGGGCATTGACGCTATCGCTGGCCGTCGAGGAGGCCAGCAGGAAATGGTTCATGCCGCCGACGCCCACTTGGTCATCGTAGATACATGCCGCGATACAGGACCCAAGCACGGTAGAGAAGACCACGGTTGGTGATGTCGATACGCGATACTCGCCCTGTAGGACGGTCACCGTGGTGGAGTTAGCAAATACGCTCAAGGTGATTTCCTTCCCAGTTATCTGTCAGGTCTTGCAAGCCTGAATCAATGTTCCGGCCATTCGCGCAAGCGAGACCTGTTGCTGCGCGGCGCCCATTTCCCAGGCGACACGTGGCATCCCGTAGACGACGCTGCTTTTTTCGTCCTGAGCAAAGGTTTTCGCCCCAGCTTTGCGCAGTTCAAGCAGCCCTTGCGCCCCATCTTGGCCCATACCGGTTAAGATTGTCGCAACAACGCTCTTTGCCATCGGGACTGCGGACATAAAAAGCGCATCAACGGACGGCATGTGACCCGAAATCGGCGGGCCTTCCTTGAAGCGTGTGCGATAGGGTTTGCGAGGGGTGAGCCCCATGTGGCGGGGCTGCCCTGCGGCCACATATACATGGCCGGGCGACAAGTTCATATTGTCATCCGCAGACAGCACCTTTGCCGGACAGATGCGATCCAGAAGCGAGACCAGCCCGCGCCCAAAATTCTTGCCGGTGTGCTGAACAATCAATGTTGGCGGACAGTTTAGCGGAAATCCGACCAATACGCTGCGCAGGGCTTCGACACCGCCGGTGGATGAACCGATGAGGATGATCTTGTCGCTGCCGGGGCCTGCGGCAGCGGCAGTGCCCTTTTGCATGGGAGAGGCCTGATCACGTCGCGGGGCCTTGACCATCATGTCGAAGTAGCGGGCAAAATCACGCGGATTGTCGGATTTTGTGAGTTCGAAGATCCCGGCACCCACATCGAGCAGGGGGGATGAGCTGCGCGCCGGCGTCGATGTCTGGCTGTCCATCACAGATACCCAACGGATATCCAGCGCAGAGAACAGGGCCAGCATCATTTCGAATTCGGGCAGTTTGGTGAACCCATCTTCGACAAAGGCGAATGTGGGTTGCCCGGCTTCCGCCTGATTATAGGCCATCATCAGATTATTGGCCAAGAGCACTTGGAGGCCAGGATAGGTGGCCTCCATGTGGTGTTGTATGGTCTGCGCAAAACGCCGGTCCGTGGTGATGATCAATAGGCTCTGTGACAATGCTCATTCCGCTTGTTGCGTTCGGACAAGGGCCGAAGTGTTTCAGATGTAGGGGCGCCCGGTCCAACTACGGTCCGGGCGCCTTCCGCAGGATCAGAAATCCTGCCAGATGTCCCTGGCCGCGTTGCCATTGGTGCTGGCAGCTGCCGGTGCCGGTTGCGGTGTGACCGCCTCCAGATCCCAGTCGTCGCCATGGGCGCTGGGGGCAGAGGGCGCCTCGTCAGGAGCTTCGTCAAACGCCATGGTTGGCGGCTTCTGCATCGCTCCGGTCTGGCCTTCAGTCGATTTTGGCATGGGGGCTGTATTGCCGCGGGATTGAGCTGCGCCCGCCGCGACCCGGAAATGGGCGACCAGCTGGGCCAGCTTGGTGGCATCGGCATTGAGCATATGCCCGGCGGCAGTGGCCTCTTCGACCATGGCGGCGTTCTGCTGGGTGACCTGGTCAAGCTGGGTCACGCCGGTGTTGATCTCATGCAGACCGGTCGACTGTTCGCTGGCACCGGTTGCGATGCCCGAAACCAGTTTCGAGATATGCCCGACCCGCTCCACGATGCTTTGCAGCGCGTCGCCGGTTTTGCCCACCAGATCAACGCCCCGCTCCACCTGCTTGGTGCTGTCGCCGATCAGCGTCTTGATCTCCATCGCCGCATCCGAGGACCGCTGCGCCAGGGCGCGCACCTCGCTGGCGACCACGGCAAAGCCCTTGCCCGCCTCGCCGGCCCGCGCGGCCTCGACACCGGCGTTCAGCGCCAGGAGGTTGGTCTGGAAGGCGATGTCGTCAATCACGCCGATGATCTGCGAAATATGGGTCGAGGACTGCTCGATCTCGGTCATTGCGGAGACGGCGCTCTGCACCACGGTGCCACTTGTTTCGGCCTCCTGTTTGGCTTCCTGCATGATGCTTTCGACACTGCGGGCACCTTCGGCGGCGGATTTCACGCTGGCCGTCATCTC
>NZ_JAYMXF010000016.1:0-36030 GCF_048055755.1 Phaeobacter sp. JH204B | reverse complement strand
GGGCAGGGCAGATCTGCCCTGTTGCGCGGGCGGGAGCCGCCTTGGCCGCCGCCCTTCGGGCCCGCCTCCGGGTGTCACTTCGGCTCTCCCTCCTGGTCTCCCTCTTGGTCATCTCCCTTCCGCTTGCCATCGCGCAGGTCGGCGGCGGCCTCGGCCATGGCCGGGTTGGGATGATGCGCAAGCGCCGAGAGCGCCTTGTCCATCCAGTCGATCACCGCAGGGTCGTCGCCGCCGGCGCGGGCGATGGGCGGAAAGGCGCAGGACAGCAGGTGCCGGGCCGAGACCGCAGGCATCATCACCCGATCAAAGGACACGTCGCGCGCGTCAGGCTCGGCCTCATCCGGGGTATTCTCCCACAGCAGCCGTTCCAGCCGTCCCATGACCTCCAGCGCGGTGCCGGGATCATTGACACCGGGCGACAGGGCGCGCTGTGCGGTTTCCGCCAGCAGCGTCAGGCCAAAGGAGGGATCCTGATCGAAACTGCGCACATCACCGATTTCGATGCAGCGGCTGGCCGCCTCGCAGAGCGTCTCCTCGCCGGTCTCGGCATAGGCCACCGGCCGCCCGCGCAGCACGAATTCGCCGGGGGTGCGGTGGATGGCAATCCTGGTCTCGGCCTCTTCGGCCAGCGTCTGCAACCCTGCGACATCGACAAACCGCACAAAGCCCGAGGCCTGCGCCGGGATGGCCCGGCCCTGCTGCTGAAATCTGGTGTCATCCTCGGCGCAGGCGGCGCCCAGGCAGGGCGCTTCGGCCCGCTGGCGCAGGCTGGTGCGGCTGCGCTCTTCGATCAGGCGCAGCGTGTGATCCATGCTGCCAAGTCCCGACAGATGGTCAATCCAGCGCAAAATCGCCACGACGATCAGCGCCACCACTCCGACGGTGATGGCAAAGATCACGATGGCGGCATCCTCGCTGTAGAACCCGGCGCGGAACAGGATCACCGCGCTCAGACTGAAGACAAACCCGCCGACAAAGGTGGCCAATACGCTCTGGGTGATCGTATCCTCCAGCAGCAGGCGATAGACCCGTGGCGTCGCCGTGGCAGCGGCCGTACGATAGGCCGAGACCATGACATTGAGCGAGAATGTGGTGACCGCCAGCATCCCGGAGGCAAGGATGGTCAGCACCGGCAGCGCCGCCTCGCGGCCAAAGCGCTCGCCCAGATCTTCGGGGATGAAGGGCGTGAGCCAGGGGGCGATGGCCAGCGCCAGCAGCGAACAGGCCGAGAGCAGCACAACCCGGAACCACAGTTGCCGGGTGATCCGCCGGACATAGAGCAGGGTGCGGGAAATCACTGATCTGCCCCGATAACGGTCGCGCCAAGCGCCAGCAGATGCTGATCGACCAGATCCAGCTCTTCAGCAGTCAGCCTCTGCGCTCTGGGATATCGCGGGGCACTGCGGTCGTTCAGGATCGGCGCGTCCCAGCCATCGGTTGTGCGCACGAAGGCGGCGACACCATCGGCGCCGAAGACGTCCAGATAGCCCTGAATGACCACGTCGAGATAGCTGAGCAGGATCGGATGGCGCAGGCTGGCCGCGCGCTGGCTGTGGCCGGGCACCGCATAGACCGCGATATCCGTCTCCGGGTTCAGATCATGCTGGACCGCGCCGCTGGCAGGCAGCCGCTCATAGGCAAATTCGCGGTCATCAAGCGCCGCCCAGTCGGCGCCTGGCACCTCGGCGATCAGCCCGTCGATGGTGGTTCTGTCACAGGGCACGGCGCTGAGAAAGGCAACCGGGCGCAGATCGGTATGCACCCAGGCCCGGCGCCAGCCGCTGAGCCGCGCGGGGCGGGCCTGACCGTAGCCATGGGTGCGCGTGTTCACCAGGCTGCCGTAGCCAAAGAAATAGGGGGCTGGGGAAACGGGGGCGGGCATTCAGATCTCCTGACTGGCGATGTCTGTCTCAGTGGCGCTGCCTGCGGGCGGCGCAGCGGGACCCGGCAGGGGCAGGGTCAGGGGCAGGCGAAAGCGCGTACGGCTTTGATACATGTCAAAGTGGCCTTTGTGCGGCCATGTCATGATCTTGCGACAAGGCACCTCGGAGGGGCGATCATGCGGATCACGAAACGGACAAATATTGCAGTGCGGCTGTTGATGTATTGTGCAGCCCATGCGGACCGCCTGGTTACCAAATCCGAAATTGCCGCGCGCTGCAATATCTCGGAGAACCATTTGGCGCAGGTGATCAACCAGTTGGCGCAGCTGGGCTATCTGCATACGCAGCGCGGGCGTAACGGGGGCATGTCGCTGGGCAGGCCCGCGGCGGAAATCGGCATTGGCGATGTCTTTCGCGCGGTCGAGGGCACGGTGCCGATGGTCGAGTGTTTTGCCGATGCCGACAATACCTGCCCGCTGGTTTCGGCCTGTCGGCTGCGGATTGCCCTCACCGATGCGGCGCAGGCCTTCTACCGGTCGCTGGACGGGATCACCCTGGAGGCGCTGGTCTGCGACAATGATGCGCTGTTTGCCCTGTTCCAATCGCCGGTTTCGACCGGCTGCGCGCGCTACGCCAGCTGAGATGCTCTGGCGCCCGCCCGCCCGCCGTGGCTGGTGTTGTGGCGGGCGGCCCCGCAAGCGCGGCCCCAGAAGCGGCGGTGTGGCCTAGTCGCGGGCCCGCAGGATCCGGGCCGGGCGCACCTGAAGGGGCCGCCAGGCAAAGGCCAGCCCAGCCAGCAGCGTGGTCAGGATGCCGCCGCTGATGATCGCCAGCGCATTGCTCCAGATCACCTGATAATCGCTTTCGAACACATAGGTGTTGATGGCCCAGGCCCCGGTCATTCCGGCCGTCAGCGCGACCAGGCCGGCCCCGGCGCCCAGAAACACTGATCTGAGCGCAAAGCTGATCAGGATCTGCCGTCGCGGCGCGCCCAGCGTCTTGAGCACAGCCGCCTCGTAGCGGCGGGCAGGTTCGCCGGCGGCGGCGGTGCCAATGAGCACCATGAAACCGGTCAGCAGCGTTGCCGCGGCACCATAGGCGGTGGCAGATGCGAGCTGCCGCAACAGGTCCGACACCCGGTCCAGCGCATCGCGGACCCGGATCGCGGTGATGTTCGGCATCGCCTTGGCGAGATCGCGCAGGATCTGGGCTTCGGCCTCCTGTTCGGCATAGACCGTGGCGATATAGCTGTGCGGGGCCCCTGCAAGCGCGCTTTCGTTCAGCACCATGACAAAGCCCATGCCCGCCGTGGAAAAATCGACCTCGCGCAGGCTGGTGATGGTGGCGGTAATGTCGCGGCCCAGCACGTTGAGCGTCAGCGTGTCGCCAAGGTTGAGACCCAGCTCCTCGGCCTCTTCGCGGGCAAAGCTGACCTGCGGCGCGCCGGTGTACTCTTCGGGCCACCACGCGCCCGCGACGATCTGGGTGGTGTCTGGCTGTTTGGCGGCATAGGTGATGCCGCGATCGCCCCGGACGACCCAGTGATCGCCTGCCACCTCGGTTGCGGGCTGGCCGTTGATGGTGGTGAGGATGCCGCGCAGCATCGGTGCGCTCTGCACGCGCTCAACCGCCGGGTCCTGCTCCACGCGGGCGAGGAAATCCGGCATCTGATCGCGTTGGATATCAACGAAGAAATAGGAGGGCGCCACATCGGGCAGGTTGCCTTCGATGGCGCGGCGCATATTGCCGTCGACCTGACCAATCGCGGCCAGAACGGTCAGCCCCAGCCCCAGGGCCAGCACGGTCGGCACGGCGCCATCGCGGGAGGTGCCAATCGCCGAAAGCGCCCATCGAAGCGCCGGATATCCACGGGTCAGCGGCGCGGCGCGGCGGGCGATCCAGCCCAGCACCAGCGCGGCCAGCAGCAGCACCGCCAGCGCGCCGATCAGCCCCGCAGCGGTCCAGAGCGTCAGCTCAATCGCGCCGCTGAACAGCGCGGCAGAACCAATCAGCACCGCCACCGAGACAGCCGTGGCGACGATATAGCGGGGGGCAGGCCAGCGGCTGCGGCTGTCCAGCGCGTCACGAAACAGCGCCGCAGCGCGGATCCGCTCGGCGCGGGCCAGCGGCCAGAGCGCAAAGACAAAGGCCGTCAGCAGCCCGTAAAGCGCCGCTTCGCTCAACGCCGGGACCGAGATGCCAAAGACCGCAGGAAACGGCAGCTGCGCCGCAACCAGCGGCCCCAGCAGCACCGGGGCCAGCCCGCCGATCACGAGGCCAATCGCAACACCAAGCAGCGCCAGCGCCCCGATTTGCAGAAAATAGGTCAGAAAGATCGTCCGGCGGTCCGCGCCCAGCGTGCGCAGGGTGGCGATGGTCGCGGTCTTGCCCGCCAGATAGGCGCGCACGGCGGCTGAGACGCCGATGCCGCCCACAGCCAGCCCGGAGAGGCCAACCAGCACCAGAAACCCGGCCAGCCGCTCGACAAAGGTGGCGATGCCCGGTGCGCCGTTACGGGCGTCGGTCCAGCGCATACCGCTGTTGTCCAGCTCGGCTTCGGCGCGGGATTTCAGCTGCTCCAGATCGGTGCCTTCGGGCAGGGTCAGCCGGTATTTGCTGGAAAACAGCGTGCCGGGCTGCAACAGGCCGGATCGGGCCAGGTCAGCGCTGCGAACGATGGTGCGTGGCCCCAGCGTGAAGCCCGCGCTGGCGGCATCCGGTTCATTCTCCAGCAGTGCGGTCAGAACAAAGCTTTGGGTGCCAAGGGCAAAGCGGTCACCAACAGAGAGGCCCAGCCGATCCGCAAGCACCCGCTGCATCACGCCGCCGGGCAGGTCCCCGGCGCCCTCCAGCGCCTGTGGCAGCGGCAGATCCGGCGAGAGCCGCACCGTGCCAACCAGTGGATAGGCGCTGTCCACCGCCTTCACCTGCGTCAGGGCGCGTTCCTCACCGACAGCTGCCATCGACCGGAAGTCGATCACCTCGGAGCGGCGCAGGGCATTGGCCTCCATCCAGGCCTGTTCCTCTGGGCTGGCGCGCCGATAGGTAAAGCCCAGTTCGGCATCCCCGCCCAGCAAGACCGCGCCTTCCTCGCTCAGCCCGGTTTCAATCGCCGAGCGCAGCGAGCCGATCCCGGCAATCACCGCCACCCCCAGCGCCAGACAGATCAGGAAAACGCGAAACCCATGCAGCCCGCCGCGCAGCTCCCGCATGGCAAAGCGTGTCGCCAGCGACAAGGTGTTCATTCAGCGGCCTCGCGCGCGGCGGCAAGGTCGAGACGGCCATCGCGCAGCCGGATCACCCGGTCACAGCGCGCCGCCAGTTCCGGCGCATGGGTGACCATGATCAGCGTCGCGCCATAGCGGTCGCGCAGGTCAAACAGCAGGTCCATGATCGCATCGCCGTTGGTGGCGTCCAGATTGCCCGTCGGCTCATCCGCCAGCAGGATCCGCGGGCGGGTCACCAGGGCGCGTGCCAGTGCCACACGCTGTTGTTCACCACCTGACATCTGCGCCGGGAAGTGACCGGCACGATGGCCGAGCCCCACGGCCTCCAGTTCGGCCTGCGCGCGGTCAAAGGCATCCCTGTGCCCGGCCAGCTCCAGCGGGGTGGCGACATTTTCGAGCGCCGTCATGGTGGGGATCAGGTGAAAGCTCTGGAACACGACACCCATATTGTCGCGGCGAAACCGCGCCAGCGCATCCTCATCCATCGCGGTCAGGTCCTGCCCCAGCGCCGAGACGGTGCCGCCGGTTGCCTGTTCCAGACCGCCCATCACCATCAGCAGCGAGGATTTGCCCGACCCGGAGGGACCAATCAGGCCCAGCGTCTCGCCGCTTTCGACCGCAAGCGAGATGTCATGCAGGATTTCGACAGGTCCGGTATTGCCAACCAGCGACAAAGACGCATGCTGGAGGTTCAGGATAGGGTCGGACTGGGGGATCGTGCTGGACTGCATGTGACGTCGCGCCTGTTTTGGGATCACTCTCGATATGGAGCCTTTCTACCAATGCGCAAGATAATGGCCGGATTGATTTTTATATTAACTGCCGCAGTTGCGCAGGCCGATCCGGTTCGGGTGGCGGCTTTGGGGGACAGTCTGGTGCAGGGCTACGGGCTGCCGCAGGGGCAGGGCTGGGTGCCGCAGCTACAGCGCTGGCTGGGGGAACAGGGGGCTGAGGTGCGCCTGATCAATGCCGGTGTCTCCGGCGATACCACGGCGGGTGGCGCGGCGCGGATCGACTGGACGCTGGCCGACGGGCCGGATGCGCTGATCGTCGCATTGGGCGGCAATGACCTGCTGCGCGGGATCGCCCCGGCTGAGAGCCGCGCCAATCTCGTCCGTATTCTGGAGGTCGCCAAGGCCAATGCGGTGCCGGTGCTGTTGGTTGGTATCGCGGCGCCGGGCAACTATGGCGCCGACTTCAAAGCAGAATTCGACGCAATCTTCCCCGAGCTGGCGCGCGACTATGGCGCGCTGCTGCATGACGACAGCCTTGCCGGGATCCGCGCGGCAACCGGCAATGATCCGCAGGCGGCGGGGCCGTATCTACAGGAGGACGGCATTCACCCCAACGCAAAAGGCGTGGCGCTGAATGTGGCGGCCATCGGCCCGAAGGTGCTGGATCTGGTGGCCAGGGTGGACCGCTGACGCGGGGGCGCCACGGGATGACCGCAGAGGTGCTGCGGCAGATGACTGGGCGCCACAACAAAAGACGGCCCCGAAAGGGGGCCGACAGCTGATCTTCTTCGGGTAGGCGGGTTAGGCCAGCTCGATATTCACCGCAGACTCGCGGCCGTCACGGCCCGGTTGCAGCTCATAGGTCACTTTCTGGTTGTCCGCGAGGCCGGTCAGCCCCGACCGCTCAACGGCGGAAATATGTACGAACACATCGCTGCCACCCGCATCGGGTGCAATGAAACCGTAACCTTTGGTGGTGTTGAACCATTTGACGGTGCCTGTGGCCATCGTCTTCTTCTCCCAGTCTTACTCTAAATCCCTGTCCGCGACATGCGACAGCCCGGCAATGTCATTGCGTATTCATGACCGAGCCTCCTAGGACAGCGATGAGTTCTGCGTAACCTTGCGGGAACGATCTTGTCGCCAATGTCCTCTCGGTGCAAGTGTTATAGCGGGGGGTGCCTGTCAGTTTGGCGCTGCCAGAGGCGCTGTGGATGGCCATCGGCGGGGCTTGGCACCCGGACAGGCAAGCTGGCGCCGATGCGCCGCCAGATCACGCGCTGCCACCTTGGTCTGGTCCTGATCAGAGCACCGTCACCACGGTTCCCAAGGGCACCCGTTCGTAGAGGTCGACGATATGCTCGTTCGTCATGCGGATGCAGCCGTTGGAGACGGAATGGCCGATCGTTTGCGGCTGATTGGTGCCGTGAATGCGGAAATAGGTGTCGATGCCGTTCTGAAACAGGTAGAGCGCGCGCGCGCCCAGCGGGTTATCAGTGCCACCGGGCTGGATGTATTTGTTATCGACAAAGCGGGCATAGCTGCGCGGATCGCGTTCGATCATCTCGTCCGTCGGGCGCCAGGTTGGCCATTCCTTCTTGGCCTGGATGACGGCGGTGCCGGTGAATTCAAGACCGGCCCGCCCGACGCCAACGCCATAGCGGCGCGCCCGGCGCGGCTCTGTCACGTAATAAAGGTAATAGGATCGCGGCAGCACCAGAATTTGCCCGGGGGCGAATTGCTTCTTGATGCGGACCTCCTGCGGAGTGGGGTCAAAGGCCGTTTCGGCTGACCCGATCTGAGGCCAGAGAGAGGCGGCGGCGGAGCTGGCCAGAAAGGCGCGGCGTGACAACATGCGTGGCTCTTTCGGTTTTGGAACAGATGCCATCAGTCTGCGGTGCGCGAACAATCCGGTCAATAGCGGCGCCCACACGGCCACAGTTGCGGGCAGACGGCGCGACGTTGGTGCAACAGCGCGATGCCCTGATGGGCCATAGGACATTGGCAAATCAGGCTTCGTGATATCACGAAGCTGTGATATCCTGTGATCGGATCGCGTTTCTGATCCACCGTCATTTCCGGCGGGTTTCTCGTTTGAGGGCGTCATGTCGGCACGGCTGCGGGGGTAGCTCTGCCGGAGGTCTCAGGCCCGGACAGGGGCTATTTCTCGGCTTCTGCGTTTCAGGTCTGCGATCCCGTCCGAAACCGGCCGGTGGCTGTTTACAGCCCGTCTGGCGGTTTGTCGGGGGTATACTGGAGTAACCATTGTGACTGTTTCATTTGGGGGGCGCGCGGCAGTGACCGCGCTGATTATGGCTGTCGGCCTCGCGGCTGCGGACCGGGTTGAGGCTCAGGAAGATGCGGGGTTTCTCGCCACCTCACTGCGTTATTCAGAACGGATGCTGGACCGTCAGGAAGATGTGACCAACAAGGTCGCCATTGCCCTGCGCGCGCGGCAATCGGGGCAGCTCGGGGTCAATCGGATCACCTTTGGCGGGCGCTTCTTAGGCACGGTGATCTATGAGAATACCAATACGCCCGGCAAATTTCCGATCCTGTCGCGGCTGCCGCCGACCCACACCAGCGGCACCACCGATACCTATGGTGTGATCAATGATATCTCGCTGATCGCGACCGCCACCACCCCGCTGCTGACAGCGGTTGTGCAGGGCGAATATACCGAGGTCGAATATCCCGGCCAGAACGACATCCAGCTGCGCAAGGCCTGGCTGGCGGTTGGTGATCTGGACCGGTCGCCCTTTTATCTGGCGGTTGGGCGCAAGACGGTGAGTTTCGGCAATTTTGCCAGCTATGCGCCCTTCACCCATACCCATAACAGCCATTACTTCTGGGCCCAGACCAAGGATCCGCTGATCGAGATCGGTTATATCACCGAGCGTACCGAACTGGCGCTGTCGATCATTCGCAACCACCGGGGGAACCGGGTGATCAGCAGCCCGAAGAACGATGATCACTACACCAATTACGCGCTGAACGCCTCCCATCGCATTCCGCTGGCCAATGGTATGGGGCTGAAACTGGGGGCCGGTTTTCTGCGCGGCACGATCTACGACAGCACCATTGCCCATCATCCCCCCGGAAGCGGCATCGACCGGGGCTGGAACGGCGCTTGGGATATTCACGCCACCCTCAGCGCAGAGCGCTTCGACGTCATGGCCGAGTTCACCCAGACCACCGACCGCTGGCCTGCCACCGATCACAAGGTCAGCGCGCTGACGCTGCAGGGGCGCTACCGGGGGGAGGTGCTGGGACGTCCGGCGGTCTATTCACTCTCCGCCAGCCAAGGGCGGCAAGGCGCCTCCGGCACCGAATGGGAGTCGATGTCGCAGATCATCCTCGGGATGGAGGTTGCGCTGGCCCCGAATGTCACGCTGGGGGCGGAATACCTGTTCAACGATGGCTTTGTGCCGCTGATCCTGCCCCGGCGCACAGGCGATGCCAGCGTGCGCTCGCATAGCGTCATTCTGGGCGCCAAGCTCACCTTCTAGCGGGTGGGCACCAGCGCGGGCAGGGCTTGTCCTGCCGCCTCTGGCCAGTATATCTGGCCTGAATACAGGCGCCACGCCGCCCCGGCGGTCAGTGATGCGAAGGAGAGATTGCCCCATGGGTGCCAAGACCCTGACCTGCCTCAGCTGTGCCCAGCTGAACCGCGTGCCCGAGGACCGTCTGGCCGCCGGCCCCAAATGCGGCACCTGCGGGGCTGCGCTGATCCCCTCGACGCCCGTCGATGTCGACCCGGCGACCCTGCAAAAGGCCGCCGCGCAGGATGACCTGCCGCTGGTGGTGGATTTCTGGGCGCCCTGGTGTGGTCCTTGCAAGATGATGGCCCCGGATTATGCCAAGGCGGCAAAAACGCTGCAGGGGCAGGTGCGGCTGGTCAAGCTGAACACCCAGACCCATCAGTCCACCGGCGCACGCTATCGGATCAAGGGGATCCCGACACTTGTCCGCTTTGTGCGCGGCAAGGAACAGAAACGGCAGGCAGGCGCCCTGCGCGCAGGCCAGATCGTGAGCTGGGCGAAGGGATGAGCCGGAGGCTCGGCTGATATCGAAACGCGGATAAGGGGGCTTTGGCCCTGCGGTTGGCTCAGGTCCTGCGGTCGGCTCAGGCCATGCGGTGGGTTTCATCCCCGTCCGGCGGCATCATCGGGCGCAGACCCGGCGGCAGATGCAGCATTGCAAGCATGGTCACAATGGCGGCGGTTGTGCCAACGGTGGGGTAGAGCAGCAAACTATACCAAAGTGGCAGCGCATAGAGGGTATAGGCGGCGACCGCAGAGAAAATCCCTGCAAAAGTACCGACAATGATCCCGATCCATGCCATGTTTATACCTCTTAGGTTGAGTCGCATTTAATCTACAATTTTTCAGGCAGAGTGCAACTCTCTGTGTTCGAGCAAGATAGCTCAAATTGTCTTTAAATTTGGTTAACATCGGGGGTGGCGCAGGTGATGGGATCTGCTGAATTATGTGTAATGCTGTGATTTTAATTGAAAATATCAGATGGATGCGCGATCTTCGCTGCGCGTGCGGAAGGTGTCAAATTGATGTATCCTGCGAATTTTGCTCTGGGCGTCTGCGCGGGAAGCCGCCGCTTTTCAGGACCAGCGCCACGGTGAGGCCGACGCCAAGCAGGCTGCTGATGCCACTATAGAGCAGAAGAAGCCCCCAGATTGGCAGGTTGTACGCCACATAGTATATCACCGTGACCATCATCGTCACACCGGTACTCGTCAACATCGCCAACCAAGCCATAACACCCTCACTCAACTGAGGGGAAATTGCCCTGAAACAGGCGATGCAATCAATATGTCTTACGGTCAGATGGCGAGTATATTGGTATGTGTTGCAGCTTATTCTGGCATTATGGCCGCGACGGGCTGTTCTGGTGCGCATATCGCACGGATTTGACCCGTGGAGTGGTCGGCTGCGGCGGAAATCAGGCCCGCGCGGGTTTCGCCGACAGCCCCTGATGTGCTCCGTGCGCCCGCTTGTCCCCGGCCTTGTCCGCCAGCGTATTGCGGGCGGCCTTCTGCGTCCACAGCAGCAGGATGGCCAGCATTGCCGAGGGCACTCCGAACAGCGGATAGAGCAGCAGGCTCATGCCGAAGGACAGGCCGATCAGCGTATAGCCCAATACGGCCGCATTCAGCCCGCCAATGACGCCTACCAAGATCCCGATTCCTGCCATGCTCTCACCCTTCTGTGGTTCGCCGACGGGCACAGGCCTCGGCAAATCTCAGAATAGGGTTAATTTTGTTCAAATTATGCCGGGGTCATGGCGGCTGTGGGAACGGGTTGGTTCCGACAAAGGGAACACGACGACCTGGAAAGCCGGATAAGAGGCGACGCCCGCCTCTATTAAGAGGGCGACGCCGAATAAGCCGTTTGGGGAAGGAGTGATTTGAAGACTTCAGGGGGTGAGCTGGTATCGCATCACCCCCTGAAGCTCACTTATCGCACGAACTTCTTGTGCTTCAGACGCTTGGGCTCCAGCGCGTCGGGGCCCAGGCGGCGTTTCTTGTCTTCTTCGTAGTCCTCGAAGTTGCCCTCGAACCACTCCACATGGGCGTCGCCCTCAAAGGCCAGAATATGCGTACAGATCCGGTCGAGGAAGAAACGGTCGTGCGAGATGACCACGGCGCAGCCGGCGAAATCGACCAGTGCGTCTTCCAGCGCGCGCAGGGTTTCGACGTCCAGATCGTTGGTCGGTTCGTCAAGCAGCAGCACGTTGCCGCCCTCTTTCAGCAGCCGCGCCATATGGACCCGGTTGCGCTCGCCGCCCGACAGCAGCGACAGTTTCTTCTGCTGGTCGCCGCCCTTGAAGTTGAACGACGAGCAATAGGCGCGGGAGTTGACCTGCGCGTCGCCCAGCTCGATGATCTCGGCGCCGCCGGAGATGGCTTCCCAGACGGTATCATTGTCGTTCAGATCGTCGCGCGACTGGTCGACATAGGACAGTTTCACGGTATCGCCATAGCTGACGCTGCCCTCATCGGGCTGTTCCTGGCCGGTCAGCATCCGGAACAGGGTCGATTTACCCGCACCGTTGGGGCCGATCACGCCGACGATGCCGCCGGGGGGCAGGTCAAAGGACAGGTTCTCCACCAGCTGCTTGTCGCCGTAATGTTTGGAGATGCCCGAGACCTCGATCACCTTGGACCCCAGACGCGGGCCGTTGGGGATGACGATCTGGGCGCGGGTCAGTTTCTCGCGCTCGGACTGGCTGGCCAGATCGTTATAGGCGTTGATCCGGGCCTTGGATTTGGCCTGACGCGCCTTGGCGCCCTGACGCATCCATTCCAGTTCGCGCTCCAGCGTCTTCTGCTTGGATTTGTCTTCGCGCGCTTCCTGCTCCAGACGTTTGGCCTTCTGTTCCAGCCAGCTGGAATAATTGCCCTCGTAGGGGATGCCGCGGCCCCGGTCCAGCTCGAGGATCCAGCCGGTGATGTCATCCAGGAAATAACGGTCGTGGGTGACGCAGAGGATGGTGCCCTTGTAGTCGATGAGATGCTGTTGCAGCCAGGCGATGGTTTCCGCATCAAGGTGGTTGGTCGGTTCGTCGAGGAGCAGCATGTCGGGTGCTTCAAGCAGCAGCTTGCAGAGCGCCACGCGACGGCGCTCACCACCAGACAGGTTGGCGATTTCGGCATCATCCGGCGGGCAGCGCAGCGCCTCCATCGAGACGTCGATCTGGCTGTCCAGATCCCAGAGGTTCTCGGCGTCGATCTTGTCCTGCAGCTCGGCCATTTCCTCGGCGGTCTCGTCCGAGTAGTTCATCGCCAGCTCATTGTAGCGATCAAGAATGGCCTTTTTCCCGGCGACGCCCAGCATGACGTTTTCACGCACGGTCAGGCTTTCGTCCAGCTTCGGCTCCTGCGGCAGATAGCCAACCTTGGCGCCCTCGGCGGCCCAGGCCTCACCGGTGAAATCGGTATCGAGACCCGCCATGATCTTCATCAGCGTTGATTTACCGGCGCCGTTGACGCCGACAACACCGATTTTCACACCGGGGAGAAAGGACAGGTGGATGTTTTCAAAGCATTTCTTGCCACCGGGGTAGGTCTTGGAGACCCCCTGCATGTGGTAGACGTATTGATAGGCAGCCATGAGACAGCTCCGTGTAAGGGGGGAATTTGCTGGCTGGTGTGATAGCGGATGGGAAAGGCGGGGGCAATGCGGGATGCAGGGGCGGGGGCGCGGGGCGTGCACGCCTGCCGCCGTGATCGCAAAGACTGGCGGGGCGGCTTTCACAGTTTCGCAACCAGAGCCTGCAACAGCTGATTGATCTCTCTTGCAACTATGTGCATCAAGGCAGGCATGATGCACCGCTTGCCCCATATTCCGCCCGGCACCACTGTTGGCCTTCTGGGCGGGTCCTTTGATCCGCCGCATCAGGGGCATCGTGCCATCTCGCTGGCAGCGCTCAAACGCTTTGGGCTGGATCAGCTGGTCTGGCTGGTGTCGCCCGGCAATCCGCTTAAGGCGCACCCGCCAGCGCCGCTTGACCGCCGGATTGTCGCCGCGCGGGCGCTGATGGACCATCCGCGTGTGCAGATCAGCGGGATCGAGGCCGATGTCGGCACCTGCTACACGGCCGAGACGCTGCGCCTGCTGCGGCAGCGCCATCCCGGCGTGCGCTTTGTCTGGTTGATGGGGGCGGATAATCTGGCCGATTTCCACCGCTGGAAAGACTGGCGGCAGATTCTGGACACCGTACCCGTTGGGGTGCTGGCGCGACCGGGTGAGCGGATCTCGGCGCGGCTGTCGCCTGCCGCGCGGCTTTATGCACCGTATCGGCTGAAAGGTGGGCAGAGCCGTCTGCTGGCCCATGCCGAGGCCCCGGCCTGGTGTTTTGTGAATGTGCCGATGGTCAATATCAGCTCAAGCGCGATCCGGGCGCGTGGCGATTGGTCAGCGACGCAGCCGCGCTGAGACCAGACCGGCGCTGATGACCACACACAGACCGGCCCAGGTCAGCACATCAGGCCATTGATCAAAGACCAGCCAGCCGAGCGAGACGGCGGCGATCAGCTGGAAATAGACCAGCGGCGCCAGCCGTGACGCGGGTGCCTGCGCATAGGCAAAGAGCAGCAGCAGATTGCCCAGCATCGAAAACCCCGCACTGCCAAAGGTCAGCGCCGCAGTCGCCAGTCCAGGCGCGGGCAGGGCGGTCAGCCCCAGCGGCAGCGTCAGCAGCGCGCTGATCGACAGCTGGGTCAGGCTCAGCTGCAGCGGCGTGCCAAGATGCGACAGCCAGCGCGAGGTGGTGAGAAATCCGCCGTAGAATACCCCCGCCAGAACCGCCCAGATCAGATTGACAGAGCCCCCCAGCCCGGGCCGCACCACCAGCAGCACGCCGCAGAACCCCAGCGCCATCAGCAGGCTGCGCGCCAGCGTCGCAGGTTCGCGCAGCAGCAGGACAGAGAGCACATAGCTGACCATCGGCCCGACAAAAAAGGCGGCAAACACATTTGCCAGCGGTTCGGTCTTCAATGCGATCTGGATCGACAGGATGCCGCCGCTCAGCAGCGCTGCGCGCAGCCACAGCCGCCAGTCGGCCAGCAGCGGATAGGCACTGCGCAAGGCAAACGGCGCCACCATCGCTGTGCCGATTGCAAATCGAGACCAGGCCACGAATCCCGGTGTCGCCAGACCGCCCGATGTGAGCAGTTTCCCGCAAAGGTCCCCGGCAGGGATCATTGACATGGCGACAAACATGATCATCACTGCCCGTACCATCGCGTCAGCGGTAGCAGGCGGCTCGGTCAAAGAAAAGCCGCCAGTTTGCGGTCGGGGGCTGTCGGGCTGCGGCATAATAACCTGCCGCATGTTTGCAGAATTGTAGGGGTTTTGAGTAGACTATTGCTGATATGATTTCGCGACGATTTTTTCTGACCTCCGGCCTTGCCTCGGTGGCGGCGCAGACAGCCCTGGCCAATGCGCCGGCTGTTTCTCTGCGCCCGGTGGCACGGGATCCTGCCAGCCTGATCAGCGCCGGCGGCGGGCTGAAGGGGCTCCTGGCGCGCGCGGGCCTCTCTGGGCAGATTGCCTGCGCCGTGGCGGACGTCAAAAGCGGACTGCGGCTTGAGGCCGAGGGCGCCGCGTCGGCCCTGCCGCCGGCCAGCGTCGCCAAGGCGCTGACCGCTCTTTATGCGCTCGATGCGCTGGGGCCGGACCATCGCTTTACCACGCAGATTGTGGCCACCGGCGGGATCAGCGGCGGCGTGGTCGGCGGCGATCTGGTGCTGGTTGGCGGCGGCGATCCGATGCTCAACACCGACAATCTCGCGCGGCTCGCGCAGGCGCTGAAGGCGGCCGGCGTCCGCGAGGTGCGCGGTGCCTTTCGGATCTGGGAGGGGGCGCTGCCGCAGATCGCCTCGATCGACCCGGGTCAGCCCGATCACGTCGGCTACAGCCCGGCCATTTCTGGCCTCGCGCTCAATTACAACCGGGTGCATTTCGAATGGAAACGCGCAGGACAGGGCTGGGCGGTGACCATGGATGCCCGCACCGAGAAATATCGCCCCGAAGTCTCCGTTGCCACGATGAAGATCGCGCAGCGCAGCCTGCCGGTCTACAGCTATTCCGAACGCAACGACACCGATCACTGGACCGTCGCCAGCCAGGCTCTGGGCAAAGGCGGCGCGCGCTGGCTGCCGGTGCGCCATCCGGGCGCCTATGCCGCCGATGTGTTCCGCACCATGGCGCGCGCGAACGGGATCAAGCTGGGCGCGCCGAAACCGGCCAACGCGCCGCCCTCGGGGCAGGTGGTGGCCCATCACAACAGCCCACCGCTTGATCTGATGCTGAAGGCGACGCTGAAATATTCCAACAACCTGATGGCCGAGATGATCGGCCTGGCGGCAACGCAGGCGCGTGGTGGCCGGCCGCGCACGCTGAAGGATTCGGCGGCGGCGATGAACAGCTGGGCTGCGGCAACCTATGGCATGACCAATACCCGGCTGGTGGATCATTCCGGTCTGGGCGAGGCGTCGCGGATCACACCGGATGACATGGTCAGCGCGCTGGTGGCCTCCTATCGGGACGGGCGGCTGAAACCGCTGCTCAAATCCTTCCCGATGCGCGACAGTAAGGGGCGCGTGCTGAAAGCGCATCCGATCAAGGTCACCGCCAAGACCGGTACGCTCAATTTCGTATCGGGTCTGGGCGGCTTCATGACCGCGACCGACGGCACCGTGCTGGCCTTTGCCATATTCAGCGCCGACCAGCAGGCCCGCGCACGCATACCCCGCGCCGAACGCGAGCGCCCCAAAGGCGCGCAAAGCTGGAATCGCCGCGCCAAAAAGCTGCAACAGAGCCTGATCGAACGCTGGGGCCGCGTCTACGGCAGCTGAGCCGTGGAGATGCAAATGGCGCGCGGGCGTATCAGGCGTGGCCCGTTACCTGGTTTGCGGCTCTGCCACGGCTCCGGCCGATCAGCTTTAACCGCCGGTCAAATCCTGTGCGAGCATCAGCGCGTTGCCGTCGGGGTCGTAGAAGGTCGCGGTTTTGACCATGCCTTCGACCACATCCGTTTCGCCATCAAATTTGACGTTGGCCTGTTCCAGTTTCTGCCGGGCCGACTCCAGATCAGCGCAGCCAAAGACAGGGACGCAGTTTCCCGGCGCGGGCTTCGTGTGCTCGCCAAGGCCGATTGCGACTCCGGGCGTGTTGGTTTGAACCTCGGACCAGCCTGCCTCGTCAGCATGATAGAGCAGCTCAAAGCCCAACATGGTTTCGTACCATTTGGCGCTGGCGTGGCGATCCTTGACCGACATTGCGATGGTGATGGTTTGATCTACTGAAACGAGTGACATGGGCTTTCCTTATGAGCTAAAATATACTAACTATACTTTATGGACATAATGACGCTTGTCAACATCACATCCAGGGCCTGGGCGATGCCTATTCTGTCGAGCCTCAGTTCCGGTATCGCCGGGCGGCAGGCGCCGTTGCTGGCTGCGACCGGTGCCAGCCGGACCGCCTTTGCGCAAAGTATGGACCACTTGATTGACCTTGGCCTGATTGAGCGCAATCCGGGCTACGGTCATCCGCTACGCCCCGAATTTCGGCTCACTCAATCAGGCGCGGCAGCCGCAGCCATCGCCTGCAAGATCCACGATGTCGCGTGCGAGGACGACCGGCCCCTGCTGCGCCGGTCATGGACCTTGCCGGTACTGACAACGCTTCACAGACCAAGTCATTTCAGCGACATCAAGCGAAACCTGCCGACAATAACGGATCGGGCCCTGTCGCAGTCATTGAAATCAATGGAAGCAAAAAGCTGGGTGTGCCGCAGCGTGGATGGTGCGGCCCGCCCGCCCCGGTCTATCTATCACGCGGTGAACACCGGTGGTCTGATAAGCCGGGTCATGGCCCCAGAATTCACCGGCATCTAGACAACAGGCGATTTAGCGACAGGTGGCTGAGGTCGGGCAAGCCCCCGCGCCTCGCAGCCCCTTGAGCGCGTGAGTGTTCGCGGCCCTTCTCTGGCCCCGGCAGCAGATATTTTGTGGGGTTCGCGCCCGGTGCTGCCGGGGTGCCTGCCTCAGACCATATGGCGGGCGCGGGCGCCGCGCTCGATGGCGGCGGCGTGCAGCCGGTCGATGTTCAGCTCATAGCGGATTTCTTCCAGCAGCCGCAGCTCCGACTCGGCAAGGCTGCCATCGGCCGCGGCCACATCGCAGGCCAGTGCATAGGCGGTCTCAAACAGCCGCTCGGGCAGATCCTCGCGGATCAGGCCGAACAGCGCATCCAGCCCGTCCTCCTGCTCAAAAAGGTCAAACACCGTCTGCGAGGTGCGGTTCATCCGGTCGATGTCGTAATCGGCAAAGACCGGCAGCATGTTGACGGCGGATTGGATTTTCACCAGCTCGGCGGTGCGGATATTCTCATCCGAGGCCGAGACCGCCACCATCAGCGCAACGAGGCAATCCTGCGGGGTAAAGGGGTGGGCGGTCTGGGTGTTCATTGTGGGATTCCAGTAAATTGGCACGGGTTCGTGAACAAGAATAGGCATCCCCCCCGGCCCAATCAACGGGTCAATGCGTCACCGGGTGAAATCCGCTGCCGCCTCCTGCTCTTCACCGGTGCGGCGAGGGGCGCGCAGCAGGCGGGGGCGGGGCGAGGGGCCAGCAGAATGCAGGCCGCTGCGGGATCGCCCGCCGGGACCGCGCAAATCGCGCGACATTGGGGCCGTTTGGGCGCTGTTGGGGCGCTGTTGGGGCGCTATTCTGGTGCTGAAACACTGCGGTTTCTTGACACGTATCGCCGCTCACCATAGGTGAGGCCGACCGGGTGCATGGGGCGCCCGGCAGTGGTGAGCCGCCCGCAGTCACCGGCGCCCGAGACAGCGCCGCAGACGGGGGGCTAGCAGTCCGACCGGAGCCACCTCCGGTTGCCGATGGAGAACATGATGTCTGATCTGCGCGAAGAAGCTCTGAAGAGCAAAGCCTGGCCGTTTGAAGAAGCCCGCCGGGTTCTCAAACGTTATGCCAAGGGCGCGCCGGAAAAGGGCTATGTCCTGTTCGAAACCGGCTATGGCCCCTCTGGCCTGCCGCATATCGGCACCTTTGGCGAGGTGGCCCGCACCACGATGATCAAGAAAGCCTTCGAGGTGATCTCTGATATTCCGACAAAGCTGATCTGCTTTTCGGATGATCTCGACGGGATGCGCAAGATCCCCGGCAACGTGCCAAATGCCGACAGCCTGCAGGACCACCTGCAAAAGCCGCTGACCTCGGTGCCGGATCCCTTTGGCGAATACGAGAGCTTTGGCCATCATAACAACGCCATGCTGCGCCGGTTCCTTGATACCTTCGGCTTTGAGTACGAGTTCTATTCGGCCACCGAATTCTACGGCTCCGGTCAGTTCGACGAGATCCTGAAGCGCGCCGTCGACAAATACGACGACATCATGGCGATCATGCTGAAGTCCCTGCGCGAAGAGCGCCGTCAGACCTATTCGATCTTCCTGCCGATCCACCCGGACACCGGCCGCGTGCTCTATGTGCCGATGAAGAAGGTCTGCGCCGAGACCTATACCATCACCTTTGATGACGAGGACGGCAAGGAATGGACCCTGCCGGTGACCGGCGGCAACGTGAAACTTCAGTGGAAGCCCGACTTCGGCGCCCGCTGGGCGGCACTTGGCGTTGATTTCGAGATGTACGGCAAGGATCACTCCACCAATACGCCGATCTATGATGGCATCTGCCGGGTGCTGGGCGTCCCGGCGCCGGAGCATTTCACCTATGAGCTGTTCCTCGATGCCAACGGTCAGAAGATCTCCAAGACCTCGGGCAACGGGATTTCCATTGATGAATGGCTGACCTATGCCTCGACCGAGAGCCTGGCCTATTTCATGTATCTGAAGCCCAAGACGGCGAAGCGGATGCACTTCGATGTGATCCCCAAGGCGGTGGACGAATACCACCAGCAGCTGCGCGCCTATCACACCCAGGATCTGAAGGGACAGCTGAACAACCCGGTCTGGCACATCCACGCAGGCGATGTGCCGCAGTCGGATATGGTGGTGCCATTCTCGATGCTGTTGAACCTTGCTTCGGCCTCCAGCGCCGAGGACAAGGCAACCATGTGGGGCTTCATCAACAAATACGCCCCCGACGCGACGCCAGAGAGCAATCCGACCATGGATCAGGCGGCGGGCTTTGCGGTGGCCTATTTCAACGATTTCGTGAAACCGGCAAAGACCTATCGCCTGCCCACCGATCAGGAGCGTGCGGCGCTTCAGGACCTGGCGGATGCGCTGAAATCGCCCGAAGCCGCGCTGGCCGCGATAGCCAAGAAGAACGAGATCGCAGGCAGCACCGACCCGCTGCCCGAAGCCGATTTCGCGGATGAGGAATTCCTGCAATCCGTTGTCTTTGCCATCGGCAAGATCCACGGGTTCGAGCCGCTGCGCGCCTGGTTCTCGGCCATCTACGAGGTGCTGCTGGGCGCCACGCAGGGGCCGCGCTTCGGCGGGTTCATCGCCCTTTACGGGGTCGAGGACACCATCACGCTGATTGATCAGGCGCTGGCGGGTGAGCTGGTCTGACCCGGCAGCCATATGTCAACGGAAGGGCGCCTGTAACGGGCGCCTTTTTTTGTTTCGCGCAGGGCGCAGCGGCGCGGCAAAACAGGCAGCGGTGATTGACCGCGCCCGCGCCGGGGCTAGCTGACAGGGGCATCAGAGGAGATCTGCCATGCGCAAGTTTTTGTTGATGAGTGTTTCTGTCGCCCTGTTGTCGCTGCCGGTTCCGGGCGCCGCCGAGGGGCGCGATAGCGCGATAACCGGGGTGATCGCAGATCAGATCGCCGCCTTTCTCAGGCGTGATTCCGAGGCCGCCTTTGCCCATGCGTCGCCGATGATTCAGGGGCTGTTCGGCAATTCCGAGCGTTTTGCACAGATGGTGCAGTCGGGCTACCCGATGGTCTGGCAACCGGATGAGGTGCGCTATCTGGGGCTGCGCACCGTGGCCGGTGGCCTGTGGCAGCGGGTGATGATCACCGATCCCGAGGGGCGGGTACATCTTCTGGATTATCAGATGGTTGAGACCCCGGCCGGCTGGAAGATCAACGCCGTTCAGCTGCTGACGGAGGATGCGCCCGCGACCTGATCCATCGCCTGACTTTCCCCCCCGGTGCATACCCTGCGAACGCCCCTCTGAGGGCGCGTTAAACCCCGTCCTTTACAACCCTTTCCCTGAGTGAACCGGGCTGCGGCCTGATCAGCCGGAAACGGCGGTATTAGAAAGGGTGACTGATGAACATAGCGATCACTGACGGCGTAGAGCTGATGCCCCCGGCCTTTGCCGAGGGGCTCAACAACTGGTCCAGCGGCAATGGCACACCGGGGTCGGACACCTATCAGGGCGCGGCCAATGCGGCCTTTGTCGCGGCGGATGCCGATTTCGGCGGCTGTCTTGAACTGCAAAAGACCGCTTCGGTGCAGAAACTGCGCAATATGACCCGCACCATGCTGACACCGGGCTGCTATTTGCAGGTCACCGCGCGGGTAAAGGCGGTCAGCGGTGCCCTGCCAACCGTTCGCATCGCGGCCTGGGCCGGGCAGTCGGGCGGCGGTCATCTGGGCGGCGTGGTCGAGACCGGGGCGGGCACCAGCCTGTCGACCTACGGAAAAGTGGTTGAGATATCGGCCATTATCGGCACCGGCAGCCGCAATGGCGTCGATATGGCCTGGGGGCTTGAGGGGCGCTTTGCCCATGTGGGGCTGGATCTGATCGGGCCAAATGGCGGCGTGGTGCGGGTCGATGATATCGAGGTACGCGATGTCACCGGAGTCTTCCTGCGCAATATGATCAGCCTGGTGGATGTGACCGACTATGGCGCAATCGGTGATGGCAGCACCGACAATACCGCCGCCTTTGAGGCGGCTGATGCCGCGGCCGCCGGCCGTCGTGTGCTGGTCCCTGCGGGGGAATTCTACCTCGGCAGCACCGTGTCGATGAACCATGAGGTCCAGTTTGAAGGCACCGTCCGCATGCCCACCAGCCGGATGCTGCTGCTGACCCGCAATTTCAATTTCCCCAGCTATGCCGCGGCTTTCGGGGATGAGGAACTGGGCTTCAAGAAGGCGTTTCAGGCGCTTTTGAACAATGCCGACCATGAATCGCTGGATCTGTGCGGGCGCAAGGTCACCCTGCGCGGACCCGCCGATATGCAGGCGGCGGTCCCCAACAAGACCAGCTACGCGACCCGCCGGGTGATCCGCAACGGCCAGCTGGAGGCTGCCGCCAATGCCGCCTGGGACACCGATACCATCACCGCTCAGGCAACCTATAGCACCAGCGCATCCCGTAAGCTGACAAATGTCGCCAATATCGCCAATATTCCCGTTGGCGCGCTTGTCGAAGGCAGCGGCGTCGGGCGCGAAATCTACGTCCGGGACAAGAACGTGGGCGCGGGCGAACTGACCCTGACCGCGCCGCTTTATGATGCGGTGGGCACCCAGCAATACACCTTTCGCGACTTCAAATACATGTTGGATTTCAGCGGCTTCAGCGCGCTCAGTAAATTCGGCATGACCGAGGTCGAGATTCAGTGCGACGGGCGCTGTAGCGGCATTCGTCTGGCCCCGGCCGGCACCGTGTTCAGCCTGGACCACTGCTTTATCTCGCGGCCACGAAACCGCGGCATCACCTCCATCGGATCCGGCTGTCAGGGTATCCTGATCGACAATTGCCAGTTCCTGTCCGATGAAGAGCCGCTGAATGTCGGCGCCCGGCAATCCATCGCGCTGAACGTCAACGCCAATGATGCCAAGCTGCGCAACAATCGCGCCACCAAGTTCCGCCATTTCGCATTGCTGGGTGGCCAGAACCAGACGGTGACCGGCAACCACTTCTTTCAGGGCGATACCGTTGCCGATGGCAGCCGCACCGCCGGTCTGATCCTGACCAGCACCAATTGCGCCTCGACCGTGTCGGACAATTACATCGACAATTGTTTTGTCGAATGGACCAATGAACGCGATGCCCGCCCCGATTTCACCAGCGGCTTCTCCTTCAGCGCCCTGTCGATCACCGACAATGTGTTCCTGTCCGGCGATGTCGCCCCCTGGTTCAGCTACATCGTGGTAAAGCCTTATGGCAGCGGCCATTTTCTGAACGGGATGACCGTGTCGGGGAATAAATTCCGCTCCATCAACGGCACCATCGACCGGGCAGAGCGGGTCGATACCAGCTTCTCCGACCTCGATTTCAGCCGCACCAGGGATATCTTCTACGAGGGCAACACCTATCACAACGTCTCAACCGCGGTGGCCAACCCGCTCAGGATTGAACATGTGCAGGGCAGCGCGGCCACGACCTGGACCGTCGACACCCAGGATGCTCTGCCATTTCGCGGTCAGGCACGGGGCATCGACAGCGTCGTCGCCATTGGCCCGGTAGAGCTCGGCGGCGGCGCCGATCGCCATGCCATGCCCTATGCCAAGCTGCGCGTCGGCAGCCGTCGCGATCAGGTCCAGCTGGTCTGGCCGGAGGCGGTGCGCGGCACGGTGCAGGTAACGGTGCGTGTGGACAGGTGATCCGCAGCGCTGGGGGTCAGAACCGGTGCCAGATCGCCAGTTTGATCCCCAGCGCGCGTGTTTCGGCGCGCTTGTGCTGGAGACCGATCACCAGCTCCGGCGCGCTCTTTCCGAACCGCTTTGCCAGTGGCAGCCGCAGGCTGGAGGTGATGGAAAAGGACAGCGGCGCGCCCGCTGTCCTGCTGGTTTCCACCTGCAGCAGCGGCGCCAGCTTGCCGGGGCGGTTCAGCCCCAGCGTGGCATCCAGTTTCCAGGTCTGCTGCCGCCCCTTGCTGCGCCATTCATGACCCAGATCCAGAGCGATCCAACCCGACAGCGGCCTGCCTTTCAGCGCGATGTCGAACCCGCGCCCATAGGACAGGGTGATCCGCTGCATCGGCGCCCAGACCCCGCTGCTCTGATTGGCCCCCAGCGCCAGCTCCACCGCGGTATTTGCCTGTCCCAGACGGGGTAGGGGGTGGCGCAGAAACAGCAGCGCATGGGCGGAGCTGCCGCGGCTGACATTCAGATCGGCGCCGAGCGTCCAGCGCGGATGCAGGCCAAATTCCCCGTAAAATCCGATCTCTGCCGGCAGGCGCTGCCCCTCGCTCAGCCCTTTCAGCGCGGCAAGGTCGCGGCGCAGCGTCAGGCTGGTCGCGCTGAACCCCTGACCCTCCTGCTGTAACCACGCCCCGGCGGAAACCGAGGCCAGCGGCATCAGGCAGAGGGCAAGGACAGCCAGTAAGCGTAGGAACCCGTGCGGCATAAAAACACTTTAAAGTTGATTTTATTTTTGACCACTCTTTTTATGCGTCTGTTGGACAAGGATCGGCGATCCTGCCGGAACGGGCAAAAACCTCTGCCGGATTTCCTCAAACCGGCGTAGGCTGGAGATGGACAACGGAGGAAGCCATGCCGACGATAGCGACCAATACCGAAACCCAAACCGTGATCACCACCTTTGAGATGACGCCGGGCACCTGTCAGGATCTGCTGGATGCTCTGACCGAAGCCTATGCGGAGTTCATTTCGCATCAGCCGGGCTTTATCTCTGCCGGGCTGCATGTGAATGACGCCCAGACGCGGATCGCCAATTATTCGCAGTGGCGGCGGCGGGAGGATTTTATGGCCATGCTGCGCAGCACCGAGATGCGCAACCGCAATCGCAAGATCAACGAGCTTTGTCGCAGTTTTGAACCGGTGATGTATGAGGTTGCCGCAACCTTTTGATCTCTGGTGCGTTTCCCTGTTGTACGCGGCTGATCTCGATCAAGGCAGGCCGGTGGGCGCGGCCTCATGATGGGGGTGCCGCAGACAGAGGAGACCGCAAATGTATCATAATATTCTTGTCCCGATTTCGTTTGATCCCGACCGCGATGTGAGCGCCCCGCTAAAGCTGGCGGGGCTGCTGGCCACGCCAGAGGCCCGGATCACCCTTCTGCATGTGGTTGAACAGGTGCCGGCCTATGCGATTTCCTATATGCCGATCGATTATCTGGAGGGCACCCGCAAGGCGCTTCAGGCTGAGCTGGACGGTCTGGCCCAGACATTGCCCAACGCGACCGGGCTGCTGATTGATGGCCATTCCGGTCGCTCGATTCTGGACTGGGCCGAACAGAACGCACCCGACCTGATCATCATCGCCTCGCACCGGCCGGGGATGCAGGACCTGCTGCTGGGATCGACCGCCACGCAGGTGGTGCGCCACGCGGCCTGTGCGGTGCATGTCGTGCGCTGAGACTTGCGGTTTTTTGACGCGAGGCCAGCAATTCGTCGCCGACAGGCTTGTCCCGCGCGGCAGCCGACCCCACTTGGATTGCAATCAGGTTTAGCGAGGAGAAAACGATGCAATGTCCAATTGACGGCGCCCAGCTGGTAATGACCGACCGGGCCGGTGTGGAAATCGACTATTGTCCGCAATGCCGGGGTGTTTGGCTTGATCGCGGTGAATTGGATAAAATCATCGAACGGTCCAGCCAGCCAGCGCCGCAGCCGCAGCCTCGGCAGCAGGACAGTTATCGCCCTGAAAAACGCGATTCAGACCGGCATTATTCGGAAAAACGCTACAAGAAAAAACGAGGTGGCTTTCTTGAGGACCTGTTTGATTTCTGATCTAAAAAATGCAGAAAACCGCCTTTTGTAAATAAGGGCGGTTTGTTCATAGCTGTCTGGTGAGATGCGCGGGCAGCCTGCCGCACCACTTAGTGCAGATAAAAATATGCCCCGGCGCCATGATCTGGCTGCCGGGGCATTATCTAACGCTCTGTTAGATATGAGCTTTGCTGCCGCGTGGGCCTGCGATCAGCCATGCGATCAGGCCGATCACCGGCAGGACCAGGATAACAAGGGTCCAGATCACCTTGGCTGCGGTCGATGCGCCGGATGTCAGGACCTGGTAGATCGCGTAGAGGTCAGCGATAAGAATAAGCAGACCAAGAAGACTGTAACCCATTTTCTCTCTCCATCAATTTTGTTCTGTCTGCTCAACCTTTCAGACGCCAAAAAGGTTCCGCTAAAATTTTTGGGAACCTTTTTGTGAGGTGGATTGTTTGCTTCTCGAACCATCACTGAGATGTATCGCAATCTGAAAGGAACCACGCTATGAAAACCGCTACCGGAATTATTATGGGTATTGTTGCTGTAATCGCCATTGCGGTCGGCATCTACATGGTCGACGTCGACCAGACCGAAGAGGCAAGCCTGCCTGACGTGGATGTCAGCGTCGAAGGTGGCAACCTGCCGAAATTTGATGCCGAAGTCGGTTCCGTCTCCATCACCGAGGAAACCGCCACCGTAAAGGTTCCCGACGTTGATGTGACCATGGAAGAAGCCGAAATCTCGGTGCCCGGTCTGAAAGTGACCCCGCCGGAAGACGCTGCTGACGAAGTTGCTGCCGAATCCAACTAATGCCAGTCCGCCTGTGACCCGGCATTCACTGCCCCCCGCATTTGCGGGGGGTATTTTCGTTTTGGACCCCTATCCGATCGCCGGTGCTGCGGACCGGGCCGAGGCCGCGCCGCAACGGTGGGCGCCTATGAAAATTTCTTCTGCGATTTGCCGCGATAGGCCCGTGTCCCGGCCTTGCCCGCAGTGGACCGGCCCCGTGATTTGACCGCCGCCTCCGATGCGGCTTCGACGGCGGACTGCCGCGCCAGCGGATCGTCGGAAATCGCCAGATCCACCGCTTCCAGCCGTTTGACCTCGTCGCGCAGCCGGGCTGCCTCCTCGAACTCCAGGTTCTCCGCCGCCTTGCGCATCTGTTCGCGCAGCCCGGCCAGATGGGCCTCCAGATTGGCGCCGTGCATCGGTTTGTCGAGGGTTGCGGTCACGCGGTTCATATCCACATCGCCCGCATAAAGACCGGCCAGCACATCCTCGACGTTCTTTTTCACCGTCGCAGGCGTGATGCCATGTTCAAGGTTATAGGCGATCTGCTTGTCACGGCGGCGGTTGGTCTCACCAAGCGCGCGCTCCATCGAGCCGGTGATCCGATCGGCATACATGATGACGCGGCCCTCGGCGTTCCGCGCGGCGCGGCCAATGGTCTGGATCAGCGAGGTCTCCGAGCGCAGGAAACCCTCCTTGTCGGCATCGAGAATCGCGACCAATCCGCATTCGGGAATATCCAGCCCTTCGCGCAACAGGTTGATGCCAATGAGCACGTCAAAAGCGCCAAGCCGCAGGTCGCGCAGGATCTCGATCCGCTCCAGCGTGTCGATGTCGGAGTGCATGTAGCGCACCTTGATGCCCTGTTCGTGCAGGTATTCGGTCAGGTCCTCGGCCATGCGTTTGGTCAGCGTGGTCACAAGGGTGCGGAACCCATCGGCGGTGACACGGCGCACCTCGTCCAGCAGATCATCCACCTGCATCGAGACCGGGCGGATCTCCACCTGCGGATCCAGAAGGCCGGTAGGGCGGATCACCTGCTCGGCAAAGACGCCGCCGGACTGTTCGATTTCCCAGGCCGAGGGCGTGGCGGAAACAAACACCGACTGCGGGCGCATCGCGTCCCATTCCTCGAATTTGAGGGGACGGTTGTCCATGCACGATGGCAGGCGGAAACCATGTTCCGCGAGGGTGAATTTGCGCCTATGGTCGCCTTTGTACATGCCGCCGATCTGCGGCACGGAGACATGGGATTCATCCGCAAAAACAATGGCATTGTCGGGGATGAATTCAAACAGGGTCGGCGGCGGCTCGCCCGGCGCGCGGCCCGTCAGATAGCGCGAATAATTCTCGATCCCGTTGCAATGGCCGGTGGCCTCCAGCATTTCAATGTCAAAATTGGTGCGCTGTTCCAGCCGCTGCGCTTCCAGCAGCTTGCCCTCACCAACCAGCTGGTCGAGCCGCATTTTCAGCTCTTCCTTGATCGAGATCACCGCCTGTTTCAGCGTTGGCTTCGGCGTCACGTAATGCGAATTCGCATAGACCCGGATCTGGTCGAAGCTGCCGGTCTTTTCCCCGGTGAGCGGGTCGAATTCGGTGATGCCTTCCAGCTCCTCGCCAAAGAAGGACAGCCGCCAGGCGCGATCCTCAAGGTGGGCCGGGAAAATCTCCAGCGAATCGCCGCGCACCCGGAAGGAGCCGCGCTGAAACGCCTGATCGTTGCGCTTGTACTGCTGGGCAACCAGATCGGCCATCACCTGCCGCTGGTCATATTCGTCGCCGACCTTCAGGTCCTGCGTCATCGCCGAATAGGTCTCGACCGAACCGATGCCGTAGATGCAGGAGACCGACGCGATGATGATCACATCGTCCCGTTCCAGCAGTGCACGGGTCGCTGAGTGGCGCATCCGGTCGATCTGTTCGTTGATCTGGCTTTCCTTCTCGATATAGGTGTCTGAGCGCGCGACATAGGCCTCCGGCTGGTAATAGTCGTAGAAGGAGACGAAGTATTCGACCGAGTTTTCGGGAAAGAAGCCTTTGAATTCGCCGTATAATTGCGCCGCCAGCGTCTTGTTTGGGGCAAGAATAATGGCCGGGCGCTGGGTCTCCTCGATCACCTTCGCCATGGTAAAGGTCTTGCCGGTGCCGGTGGCGCCCAGCAGCACCTGATTGCGCTCGCCCTCCAGCACACCTTCGGAGAGTTCCTTGATGGCGGTGGGCTGGTCGCCCGCCGGATCGAACTCGGTGTGCATGACAAATTTCCGCCCGCCTTCCAGCTTGGGACGCTGCTGCGGCGCGCGGTCGGCCATCATCGGCATGGATTTGTCGGAATGGGCGTATGGCATATGGCTCTCTCCTGCTAGGGGCAGAGATTGGTCTGTTTTTGTTCTTATTCAAGGGGCTTTTTCCACCCCGCGCCCGGCGATGGCTTCGCAGCGGCGCAAAATGCCGGTCGCTGAGGGTGGAAATCCCGGTTTTTCCTGCCAAACCCGTGCAATCTGCGGCATTTGCCACCTTGCCCGTGATCAGGGTTCAGCGCATATAGAGGGCAGAGATCTGAGAGGAGATATCCCATGCGAGCGCGGATTTATCGGCCAGCCAAGAATGCCATGACCTCCGGTATGGCCAAGACCCGCAAATGGGTCCTGGATTTCGTGCCCTCCAGCGCGCGGGAAGTGGATCCGCTGATGGGCTGGACCTCCTCACATGACACCCAAAGCCAGGTCCGCCTGCGGTTCGACACCAAGGAAGCGGCGCTGGAGTACGCCGAGGCCAATGGCATCGACGCCATCGTGACCGAACCAAAGACCCGCAAGGCCAACATCCGGGCGGGCGGCTACGGCGAAAACTTCGCCACCAACCGCCGCGCCCCCTGGACTCACTAGAGTCTGTAAATCGGGGCAAAGTTGTCTCGAAATTGGGGCAAGGATCCCGCGAAGTCGAGTTCCAATCAACATGTAGAGTGCTCACTGGGTGCCCTGTCTACTTCTGGGGTAGCTGTGGCGGCAGTTGTAAATCGGGATCAAGTTGCGGCCGGATGGTCCACAAGACCCGGCAGACGCAATTTTCTGAGGATACAAGTCGACCCAGTGGGTGCCTTTTTGGGTTCGAATCCTGATCAATTCACAGTCGTGAACGTCAAGCAAAGCTTAGGATTTACACCAAAGCTTCGGCAGATCATCTGATAAAGCGGCTCAGTAACACCCATGCCTTGTCAGCATCGGCGCCCTCTCTTGCGACAGACTGCTCCTGATCGGCAATAAGCACGATTGGTCTGCAGTTTGCCTCATTGCTCAGCGCCTCTAGGAGGCGGAGCCGTACCCAAGGGCTGCTTTACACATTCGTGCTTGGCGCAGCTTCGGCCTGTTGCAGGCGTAAAAATCCCTTCAGACCCCATAGTTGCCATGCAGAGAGACGTGGCAGCCTTGGCTGATGCTGAGGTCGGCACCAAGGGGACCGCGAAGCGCAGATAGTGACCTTTGCAAAGTCGTGGTTTAGCAGCGGCCAGACGCTGCACGAGCACTAGTAGAAGCCGCCGTTCGCCGCGTCTGCAGCCCTCAAATACCGGCCGTCGTCCGCTGGGCGGTCGAAGCAGTCGTTCCGGGATGTTTATTTCAATGCTTGCGCCAGCTCGTATGAACGTGTTCGTTCTTCCGCAAGCTCGATGTTGGCGGAAGCCGGAGCATCAAGGATCAAGTCGCTTAAGCTTCCCATGCCACCAAATAATCCTTCAAATAATTGTACGCTGTAACCATCAGATTTTTCTGCGACTTGGCGCACTCGTGACAGTTTCTCTGCCCAAAACTCCTGATCGTGCTTTGCAAGAATGGCTTCCAGCTTTCGCAGGCTGGAAATAAATTCAAGTACGTCCGGATGAAGCGGTTTTGGGCCCATACCTTTCTATGTCACACGAAGAAATCAGGCGTGCAAGGCTTTCAAGCAGAAGAGAGTTTGGGCTCACTACCGACTTGCGGCGTTGCAGCACCAAAGTTGCAGTAGATCCCGTACCTACGCCTATCATGGGATCACTGCAGCCAGCCCAATCACGACATTCAGGCAGGGCGCAGCGCAGGGGCCGCTGCGAGCGCGAAAGGTCTCCTGAAAGCGGACCTTCAAGCCTGTACAATTGATCCAGGCGATACTGCGATCAGTGTAGACGTCAGCGACGCGCAGTTAGTGACCTTTGCAAAGTCTCGGGGGCTGGCAGTCGGGCGGCGATCCAATGCTGCATGAGCGATGGCAGGAACAGACCTTTGCCGCGAGTGCAGCCGCCAACCATCATCGAATGGAAGGGGGCGGACAAACCCGCCTTTTGTCCGTGCGGCCAGTGCTCATGCAGACAACCGTTGCGCTGGCAGCGTGGCGTTTGCAGCGCATTTTCTCAAAGCAAACGCTCACACGTTGCTTAGATTTTCAGCTGATGGGTGTCCGGATCACAGACAAGTAGGGCCGGGTTTTCAGGAAGGCGTTCGGAGCTGAGCGACCCGAACTGAGTTTCTGATGATCAGGCTTGATCAGACTTTTTAAGTTGTAAGAAGCTCATCGCCGCAAGAAATGCAAAGAAGGCGGGATCCGACCAGCCAAAGCCGGTAAAGACACCAATCATGGCGGCATATAGCGTTACGATAAACCCAAGCGCATTGGTTGCCATCAGCCCGGTCAGGAGCCTCCGGATGGTTGTCCCATCGGTCACATCCCGAAGCAGGAACCCGAGAATGGCAATCCCTCCAAGGAAAATGCTGTTGTGCTGGGACAGGAACCAAGCATAGCGGTCATTCAGCTCCACGCCGTAGTTTGGCCACAGAAAGCCGGGCAGGAAAAACAGTGCAAAGGCGAAGAACGCGTAGATTATGCTGTGAAGGGTTAGGAAAGTTCGGTTGCTCATCAGAAAGCTCATTTGCATTGTTTCAGACCGTTTCTCCCAAGGGGGCATGGGTGATCGCACTGAGGTCTTCCATGATATCAAACACATGATCTGACGCTACAGTAACACCGATGGCTTCCAACCGCTGCACGTGCATCGCTTTGTAGGTTTCCAGCGCCGCGAGATCCCGGAACAGGTAGGTTGAACCGAAATCACCGGTGCTTTCATCCAAGGTCCAGATCTTCCAGATCACGCCGGTTTCCTGTGCAATGCTTTCGGCCAACCGATTGGTATCTTGAAAAAATTCTTCGTTCATTGGTCCGTCATAGGTCATATGCAGGTCCCAGATTTTCATCGTACTCATTGGTTCTATCCTTTCGACGTGCCTCGCCTTGACGAGGTGTGTGGCAGAGCGTGCCGTTTCCATTGCCAAGTAGGGTAGTTCGAAATAATTGTTAGATGAACAGGATCTTTTAGATCGCAGTGTTAGGATTATCGAACGGTGAAGCGGAATGAGTTGAACGATGTGTCGATATTCGTGGCGGTGGCCCACGAAAACGGTTTTCGCGCAGCTGCCGACAAGCTGAAACTGGGAGCGGGATCAGTTAGCGAAGCGGTGCAACGGTTCGAAGACCGCCTCGGCGTGCGCCTGATCGAACGCTCGACCCGGACCATAGCCTTGACCCAAGCAGGGGAGCTGCTTTATCGCCGCAGTCTGCCCGCGATTAACGACCTGGAAACCGCGCTGAAGGATGTGCATGATCTAAACGAAGATATTTCGGGCACGCTTCGGCTGACTGCACCGACTGCTACGGGTCAATTGTTTCTGGATGCTCTGATCACAGGTTTTGCCAAAGAGCATCCGGCGATGACGATTGAACTCATCTATGACGAAACCAAGGTCGACCTCGTGACCAGCGGGGTTGATGCTGCGATACGTGCCGAGACCCTACTTGATCCTGACACACATGCCATCGCAATTGGCCCCACACAGGAGATGATGATCGTCGCATCCCCCGACTATCTAGCGAAAGGTCCGCACCTTAAGGAACCGGCAGATGTGGCGGCACATGGAGGGGTGTGTTTTGCCTTTACTGGTGCCAACAATCTGGCCCCCTGGGTGTTTACAGGCGCAGACGGTCCCTATTCGGTGATGCCGCGCCCCAAGCTCGTTACCAACGACGTGACCTCCATCCTTGAAGGCGCAAAGGCGGGACTTGGGCTGGCCTATATCTTTGCAAGCTCTGCCGAATGCTCGCTGGAAGACGGCAGCTTGGTTCAGGTTCTGGAAGGCCGGGCCGCTACGTTGCCAAGATTTTCGCTTAACTACCTATCGAAGCGCAACATGCCATCCCGCGTCCGGGCATTCGTTGATTTTGCGAAACGGCACAAATTATAAAACGCGATGCCGCGCATTGTTGGTGCTCGTCCGTCGAACCTGGCCTTTTGAGCTGACCCGTAGGCCGTTAAGGTGCTAGACTTGTACAGCCGCAGCATCAAAGCCTTTCCGCAGTGAAGGATCAACGTCGACCTGCGGCAATGCGGCAGCAGAGTTGAAGCGAACCCGCACCAGATCCAACCGGCCTGATGACGCCAGTCAGCCCGAAGCGGCCGTAGACAAGGGATGCCGCGCCAAGAATTCTGCCGGTGCGAAATTCCATGGTCAGATTCCCGGAAGCGGACCCTCGACAGGGTCAAGCTGCCTAATGTGATGCCGCGGGCTGCGGCGACGTCAGCTGAGCACAGATAGTGACCTTTGCAAAGTCTTGGGATCTGCCAGTCGGACGGCGATCCCATACTGCACGAGCAATGAAAGGAGCAGACCTTCGCCGCAGGTGCAGCCACCAACCATCATCGAACGGAAGGGATGCGGGACAAAGTGTGAATTCGCTGCGGTTGCGCGAATGGCAGCTTTGTAGGAACATGTTCGAATGAAGCGATTTATGAAGTCAGCATTTGTTATCGTGGCCGTTTGCTTGGCGATTGCTGGAAATTTGTCAGCGCAGGATCTCAGTAGTTCTTTCGACACGTGCTTGCCGCCAACCTCAGATGGCAACGTTAACGCGGATGACCGCCCTCTGACATATCGCCCACCGCCACCAATTGGACAGAGTATTGATGTGAATGAGTGCCGTTTTCTGCCCGAACGGTCAGAAGCACTCGGCAAAGTCTTTTTGATAATGCAGTGTTCCATTTCGAACCGCTCTGAGGAGCGTGTCGCCTCCTTCAATTATGGTGTTCGTTACTTGGCGGCAGGCAATTCGACAGTTCTCAAGGAGGTTGGCTTCGAAGGCGAACAACGCTTTGGTACGGCACTTTTGGTGCCAATTTTACTACCACAAGAAACGCAGTCGCTCAGACTAGTCGCCTCCGACTTGCCAACTGATGTTGTCACTGCCGATTTGGACATTTCAGTGGAAGTCATAAGCGTACGTACGCCGGACGGTCGCATCCTAAGATAACTACAGGAAGCCGTCATTCGTGCGGTCTGCAGCATTCGGTAAAATGGGCTCACTGCCGACTTGCGGCGTTGCAGCGCCTGGCTGCACGCCGCGCCTGTGTTCCTGGCCAACCGTGATCGGCTCCAGCGGTAATCCTTCCCGAAGTCGCACGGCAAGCCACGGGTTGATGACAGACGGGTTCTGAGTGGGATTATCTTCATTAATCGCGATGGGTTGCGCTGGCGGGATGCGCCGCGGGAATATGGTCCGCACAAAACGCTTTACAGCCGATGGAAGCGTTGGAGCGAGAAAGGCATCTTCGCGCAGATGATGGTCGGCCTGGCTGCCGAGCACGGCGAGGAGAAGACCGTGATGATCGACGCGACCTAGCTCAAAGCCCACCGCACTGCGACCAGCATGCCCGCGAAAAAGGGGGGCGTGGGCGCCTGATCGGCCGAACCAAGGGCGGCATGAATACCAAACTGCATGCCATCTGCGACAGCCACGGGCGACCGCTCAGCCTGTTCGTCACCGCTGGGCAGGTCAGCGACTACATTGGTGCGCGGGCGTTACTGAGTAGCCTGCCCAAGGTCGACTGGCTGCTCGGGGACCGCGGCTATGACGCCGACTGGTTCCGAGAAGCGTTGCAAGACAAAGGGATACGCGCATGCATCCCCGGCCGAAAGCAACGAAAGACACCGGTTCGATACGACAAACGACGCAACCGGCGGCGCGTGGCGACACGCTATGATCGCTGTCCCAAGGTCTTCCTCTCAGCCATCGCTCTGGCAGCGACCGTCATCTATTGGTTATGAGTCCTGACCCTAGTAAGATATGATCACGATCGATGACGCCCAATCTCATTTAAGGGTTCATACCCCCTGGTGGCGTAAAGGTCCCGCCGCTGCAACGGCTGATTGTTCTCGTCATGTCGGACTGCCATTCGACTGGCTTTACCTAATAGTACATTCGCTGCTTGGGCTGCATGGTGCAGTTCCATTTTTTCAGCTTTGCCGGGTAGAAGGGTATCGATTTCTTCCAGCTGATCACTTGACAATATTTCGACCGCCTGCGGTCCAAGAAACAGCGTTTCCGAAAGGCAGCCATTGGCTACTAGAATTTCGTGACGTTTACAAAGGATATGGTGATAAGTTACACCGCCATCGGGAACAATCTGTTCAACCCCCTTAAGGCTCAGTAACTTTTTAGCTGCAAGAAGAACCTCACTCACGCCAAACATACGCTCTACGATGGGTGAGGAGATGAGAATTCTATGCTGCGGTGAAACCAATAGCGGAACTTCGGGTGTTCCAGGTCCAAGAGCATTTTCATGAATTAAGATTGGTCGAATCTTCTCGTTTAACAACAAAGACATGTATGTCTTGCTCTGACAACCCGTCCAGATCACTGGCTGTGGCCCACTGTCTCGGGTCAATACCAAGTCACCCTTTTTCAAGCTCTCCACAGGGATTTGACCGCCTGGCGTTTCTATGAGCGTGCCCGATGTGAAGCAAACGTATAGGTTGCTGTATGGAGTGGCGGGCGTTTGATTCTCTCCTGAAAGCGTGTACGTTTCTCCTGCGATTGGTTTAAAATCGAATGTAAACGCTTCGATATCGCTCAGGTTCGAGTTGTTGAGCGTGATTGCATACATCTCCCCCATGAACTGTCCATTTGAATCATAAATGTAATATGAGTACTCTGGGTTAACCATCCCATTATCGATTGATTGCCCATCAAGCTGCCCCCGGATGCGGTTGGTGACGAATCCATGGTCCCCAAAACTTCCCGTAAAGCTATCTTGGTCAATATATTCAACAATATCACCAGATACTGGAGGCAATGAGAAAGATTGACCTACCAGATCACTGGAAGTTCCCGTCTGTGGAAGAGATGGGAAGATATCATTCCAGGAAAATACGAGAAGATCATATGTGGCCATGGTCATGAGTTCCCTTCAGATGGCGGGTGAACGGAGAAGTCAACATCTCTATTTTTGGAGAGTAACCTTGATTAATTATTCGCCCTAGTAACCAACTGGGTAATGGCACGAAATTGCAGGTTGCCATGCTCCGACGTCTCCTCACTAATCAACAGGCGCACATACACGCCCTTACTTTTGACGACAAAGTATGAATAATTGGTGGCAAAATGGCGAAAACACTTGGAAGTGCTATTTAATTTTCAGGCTGGAGGAGGCTTTGTTGCAGGCCTGCCCCTGGTCGTCGCTCGCTCATGGCGAGAGGCTCCGGGGTCAGTTTGTGTAGACGTCGGTTTTCCGACCATCTGGAAATCTTTCTTGGAACGAGACATGAGCACTGCCGGGCGTGCGAGGAAACCAATTTCAGTAGGCCGCAAGAGTTACCTGTTTGTCGGTCGCCAGGGCGGTGGGACAGCTGCTGCTTGAATGCAGAGATTCGTGCCGCCGGACCGAACGGCAGCAAAGTCCCGCATCACGTCCGTTCGATGATGGTTGGTGGCTGCACTTGCGGCGAAGGTCTGCTCCATCCGTTGCTCGTGTAGCATAGGACCTCCGTCTGGCTGGCAGATTCCACTACTTTGCAAAGGTCGCTATCTGCGCGTCGCTGACGTCTACACTGATCGCAGTATCGCCTGGATCAATTTTACAGGCTTGAAGGTCCGCTTTCAGGAGACCTTTCGCGCTCGCAGCGGCCCCTGCGCTGCGCCCTGCCTGAATGTCGTGATTGGGCTGGCTGGTGTCATCTGGCAGCAGAAACCAGGTGCGGTATCGCTGCAACCGAGCTGCCGCATCGCCGCAAGGCGGCAGTGAGCCCATAGTGAAGAATGCTGCACTCGGATCGAACGGCACCGATGCCGAGCAAAGCGTTTGTTGCGATTGGACTTCACCAGTGTTTCACTACGCCACACAGAAGCCCATTACAGGCTAAGCTTTCCCGATCTCTGGCTTTCATGGACAAG
>NZ_JAYMXF010000015.1:0-6828 GCF_048055755.1 Phaeobacter sp. JH204B | reverse complement strand
CACCAGCGCTGTGAAAATCTATGTGGCCGGCCACCGTGGCATGGTGGGGGGCGCCATCCTGCGCCGTTTGCAGGCGCGCCGCGCGGCCGGAGACGACATCCAGCTGATCACTCGGACCAGCGCCGAGCTGGATCTGACCGATCAGGCCATGGTGCAGGCATTTTTTGCCGCAGAACGCCCCGATCAGGTGGTGCTGGCGGCGGCCAAAGTGGGCGGCATCCATGCCAATAACACCTATCCGGCGGATTTCATTTATGAAAACCTGATGATCGAATGCAATGTGATCCATGCCGCCCATCAGCATGGGGTTGAGCGGCTGTTGCAGCTGGGATCCAGCTGCATCTATCCCAAACATGCCCCCCAGCCGATGGCCGAAGCGGCGCTGCTGACGGATCGGCTGGAGGCCACCAATGAGCCCTATGCCATTGCCAAGATCGCGGGCATCAAGCTCTGCGAAAGTTACAACCGCCAATATGGTCGCGACTACCGCTCGGTGATGCCGACCAATCTTTATGGGCCGGGCGACAATTTCCACCCCGAAAACAGCCATGTTCTGCCGGCGCTCATTCGCCGTTTTGATGCGGCGGTGCGGGCGGGCGAGGATCATGTGACGATCTGGGGCACCGGCACGCCGCGGCGCGAATTCCTGCATGTGGATGACATGGCGGCGGCCTCGCTGTTTGTGCTGGATCTGGACCCGGCGACCTACCAGCGCGAAACCAGCCCGATGCTGAGCCATATCAACGTCGGCTGCGGGCAGGATATCTCGATCCTGGAGCTGGCCGAGATGGTGGCCGGGGTGGTGGGCTTTGACGGCGAGATCCGGACCAACCCGGAGCAGCCCGACGGCACCCCGCGCAAGCTGATGGATGTCTCGCGGCTGGCCCGGCTGGGCTGGCAGGCCGAGATTGCGCTGCGCGACGGGATTGCCCAGACCTATGCGTGGTATCTGCAGCAGGATCCGGAGCGGTTGCGCAGCAAATGACCAGCCCGCTGGCCATCGCCGCAAAAAAGGCCCAGAAAAGACAGGGAGATGGCCTGAAAAATGGGCAGACATTTGCCTCAAACAGGTCAGACTAAGACCCGCAGACCGGTCGGAAAGGGACAGCTCATGATCACCCCCATTCTTCTGTGCGGCGGCTCGGGCACACGGCTGTGGCCGCTGTCGCGCAAAAGCTACCCAAAGCAATTTGTGCCCCTGGTCGGGGAGACCACGCTGTTTCAGGCCTCCGCCCTGCGCCTGTCGGGCGAGGGGTTTGCGGCTCCGATGGTGCTGACCAATTCCGATTTCCGCTTCATTGTCACCGAACAGCTGGCGGAGGCGGGCATTGATCCGGGCGCCATCCTGATCGAACCGGCGGGACGCAACACCGCGCCTGCGGTGCTGGCGGCGGCCCTCTGGCTGCGGGCGCGCGATCCTGACGGGCTGATGCTGGTGGCGCCCTCGGATCATGTGGTGCCCGATGCGGCGGCCTTTCGTGCGGCGGTGGCGGCGGCGGAACCGGCGGCGCGGGCAGGCCAGCTGGTCACCTTCGGGATCAAACCGGACCGGGCCGAGACCGGCTATGGCTATCTCGAACTGGATGGCGATCCCGGTGATTTCAGCCCCAAGGTGATCGGCCTGAAACGCTTTGTCGAGAAACCGGATCTGGCCACCGCCGAGGATATGCTGGCCTCCGGTCAGTTCCTGTGGAACGCAGGCATCTTCCTGTTCTCGGTGAAGGCGATCATCGCCGCCTTTGAGACCCATGCGCCGGATCTGATGGCGCCGGTGCAGGGCGCCGTGGAGCAGGGGGAGCCGGATCTGGGCTTTCTGCGGTTGGACCCGGACGCCTGGGACGGGGCCGCGGATATCTCCATCGACTATGCGGTGATGGAGCGGGCAGAGAATCTCGCCGTGGTGCCCTATGCGGGCGGCTGGTCCGATCTGGGGGGCTGGGATGCGGTCTGGCGCGAAAGCGGGCCGGATGGCGATGGCATTGTCACCCAGGGCCGCGCCACCGCCATTGAGTGCAGCAACAGCCTGCTGCGCTCGGAGGATGACGGGCTGGAGGTTGTCGGCATCGGGCTGAAAGACGTGATTGCCGTGGCAATGCCCGATGCGGTGCTTGTTGCGCATGCCTCCCGCGCGCAGGACGTCAAACAGGCGGTCAGCGCGCTGAAGGCGAAATCCGCCCGCCAGGCCGAGGCCTTCCCCAAGGATCACCGGCCCTGGGGCTGGTTTGAGAGCCTGGTGGTGGGCGAACGGTTCCAGGTGAAACGCATCCATGTCCACCCCGGCGCGGCGCTCAGCCTGCAGAGCCATCACCACCGTTCGGAACATTGGATCGTGGTCGAAGGCACCGCCAAGGTGACGGTGGATGACAGGGTACAGCTGGTGAGCGAAAACCAGTCGGTCTATATTCCCCTGGGCGCGGTGCACCGGATGGAGAACCCCGGCAAGGTGCCGATGGTCCTCATCGAGGTGCAGACCGGCAGCTATCTCGGCGAGGATGACATCATCCGCTACGAGGATATCTACGCCCGCAAGTGACAACCGCCTGCCCTGGCTAACGGATCAGCCATTCCTCCAGCCCTTCGGCGGGGGTGTCCTGGCTGGCGGGCAGGGCGCGCAGGCGGATCCAGCGGGGATCGGTGGGCTGGCCTGTGCGCAGGCGCAGCCGGCCCAGAAGCCCGACCATGGCCCATTCCGCACGTTCGGCGCGGCTGCGATAGGGGCGGGTGGGGTCATAGGCCGGGTTGAGGCAGGGCGCGCCGCCGGCATCGCGCAGCATGGCGCCAAAGCCATCGCGCAGGCTGCGACCCTGCCAGCGCCCGCCGTCGTCATTGCCGAGGATCGACGGGGTTGTGGAAATCACCCCGATCGGCGTCTCGCCGGGGCTTGCGGCGCGGATCCGGTCACCCGCCATCACCACCGCGAGGCCGCGCCGGTCTTCTCCGTCCGGGTTGCCATCCTCCCATTCGAAGAATTCCGCATAATCCGCGCCACCGCCGGTCCAGGCGCCATCGCAATAGCCATTGCCATTCTGGGCCAGGCGGAACATCGCGCCGCTGCCATCGCCGGCGGTCAGATAATCCTGCGAACTGCCCGTCGCGGTGAGCGCCAGAAGCGTGCTGTCATCGCCGCTGATCTCCAGACGGGCACCGGGATCATAGGTGCCAAAGCCGGCACGTCCATTGGCGGATTTCAGCACCATGGCGGCCTCCCAATTGCTGCCATCGGGAGAGAGTTTCACGGTGAAATCGGTATTGCCCGCCAGCCCCATCTCGGCATGGCCTGTCCAGTTCGACTGAAACAGCAGGCTGGCGGTATCGCTGCCCGAGGCCTTGTTGATCTTCAGCTGATGGCCGCCGCCATCATGGCTGAGCAGGCTGGCGGGGCTGCGCAGGGACAGGCGGTTGGTGGCATCGGCATCGGTGGCAATGCCCAGCCGGTCGAGCCGGTCGCCGCTCAGCGGCGGCAGCTGCCATTGGGTGCCATCCCAGACCCGCAGCGCCTGATCCGCCGGCACCCAGGCGCGCCAGCCGGGCTGCGGCGTCAGGAACTGCCAGGCGGCATCCTGCCAGATCGCCAGCCGCCCGCCCTGACCGGCCCAGGCATCGGCCGGGCTGTCGGCCAGCCCATAGGCCGCACCTTCGGCCGGGTTTGCGGGCGGGGTGGTGGCGTCAATGGCCTCCAGCTGCAGCTGCACCAGCGCATCCAGCATGCGCAGCGCCTCGTTATGGGTCACATGTTTCTGCGCCTGGGCGGGCATCAGGTAGGGCAGGGCAAGAAGAGGGGTGGTCTGGGGCAGGGTGTCTGGGGTGATGTCTGGCATTCTGGCGGCTCCTGATCGCGGGGATGGCGCCAGAATGCCCCAGTCGGATCACCCGGCCCCTAAGGGGGCGCGCGCCCGCTCTGCAACACCCCTTTTGCGGGGGGGCGACTGTTTCCTCCGCGCCTGACCGTGGGGATTGTCTTCAATATGTAAACAATAGCCGCGTTTCTGCCCCATTCCCGTCCGCTCTGCCGCCGCCTCTCCCCGTGAGGCTGATCCTGCCCCCGGAAATGCAACTCCGGCGGGTCTGGTGATCAGGTAGCGCGGGAGCAACACAGATGGATCTACGATTTGCAGGACGGTTCGGAGCCAATGATCTGCTGCTGGACAGCGATCTGCGCGATCTGGAAATCCATCAGGGCGCCAATGGCGCGGTGCAGCTGTTTGCGGTCAGCGGGCTGAATGGCGGCATTGCCAGCTACAGCCTGGGAGGCGGCACGCCGGTTCTGCGCGATACGGTCTATCATCGCGCGCTGGGGCTGGCGGGGGGCGAGGCGACCCTGGCCGAGATCGGCGGCGAGACGCGTTTGCTGGTCGAGGGCAGCACCCGCAGCGCCCTGGCGTTTCATCAGATCGGCGGCAATGGCCAGCTGTCGGCGCAGCAGCAGGACAGCCTGCCGGGGGCGGGGGCTGCGGGGCTGGACGCCACGGTGGTTGGCAGCCTGGGCAGCGGGGGATCGGTGGTCTACGGGCTGGCCAATGGTCGGCTGAGCGGCTGGCAGCTGGGGGCGGGCGGCGCGGAGGTGGCCAAGGCGGGCGGCGCGGCGGCCTATGACCGCCCCGGCGCGGTGGCGCTGGAGCTGGCGGATCTGGGCGGCGGCGCGCAGCTGCTGCTGTTGGCGGATCGCATGGAGCAGGGGGTGCAGAGCTACCGGGTGGATCCCGACAATGGCGCGCTGAGCGTGGCGGACAGTCTGGGGGCGGCGGATGGGCTGGGTCTGGCGGAACCCACCGCGCTGGAGAGCTTCACCGCCTTTGGCAGCCGCTGGGCGGTGGTTGCGGCGGCGGGCAGCGGTTCGCTCAGCCTGATTGCGCTGGGGCGCGATGGTCAGATGAGCCTGCGCGATCATGTGCTGGACACCGCCGCCACCCGTTTTGGCGGGGTCACCGCGCTGGAGGTGGTCGAGGTCGCCGGCGAGATGCTGGTGCTGGCGGCGGGCAGCGACGACGGGCTGGCGCTGTTTCGGATCCTGCCGGAGGGCCAGCTGGTGCATGTCACGAGCCTCGCCCATGCCAGCAATGCCGGCGAGGCCGGGCTGGGGCTGGAGAATGTCACCGCGCTGGCGGCGGCGGTGGTGGGGGGGGACCTGCAGATCTTTGCCAGCTCCGGCACGGCCGAGGGGCTGTCGCAGTTCACCCTGCCGCTGGCAGAGCTGGGCGATGTGATCACCACTGTCGGCGGCCGGATCAGCGGCACCGGCGCGGCGGATGTGCTGGCGGGCGGCATCGGTGCAGTGCTGAGCGGCGGCGCGGGGGCGGATGTCTTCGTGCTGCGCCCGGCCGAGGAGGGGCGCAGGGGCAGCCTGCGCATCAGTGATTTCGAGACCGGGCAGGACAGTCTGGATCTGTCGGGGTTTGACGGGCTGCGCAGCCTGGATGGGCTGCAGATCCGCAGCCGCAGCGATGGCGCCGTGATCACCCATCAGGCAGCGGATGGCAGCCGCACCGAGGTTGTGGTGCAAAGCGCCGATGGCGGCAGTCTGGATGCGGCGGATCTTTTTGCCGGGGGGTTTGTCTTTGCCGACCGGATGCTGCCCCCCGCAGAGGCACCGGATCCGATGCGCTATGGCAGCGGCGGCGCCGACCGGATTGCTGCGCGCAGCGTCGGCGATCAGATCAACGGGCTGGGGGGCAATGACACGCTGCTGGGTGGCGACGGGCGCGACAGTCTCTGGGGCGATGCGGGCCATGACCGGCTGCTGGGCGGTCAGGGCGGCGACCGTTTGCGCGGCGAGGCGGGCAATGACGTGCTGCTGGGGCAGGGCGCGCGCGATCTTCTGGTGGGCGGGGCCGGCCGTGACACGCTGGATGGCGGACGCGGCGGCGACCGGCTGCTGGGCGGATCCGATGCGGATCTGCTGCGCGGCGGCGGCCAGAACGACCTGTTGCGCGGCGGTGCCCAGGGCGACCGGCTGCTGGGCCAGAGCGGCCGGGACAAGCTGTTTGGCCAGAAGGGCAATGACACGCTGGATGGCGGCGGCGGCAATGATCTTCTGGTGGGCGGCCAGGGTGCCGATGTCTTTGTCTTTGGGGCGGGCCACGGCAGCGACAGGATCCGCGATTTCACGCAAGGAGTGGATGTGATCCACCTTGGACGTCTGGCGCGGGCGGGCATCGCCGAGGATCTGGGGGATCTGCGCCTGCAGCAGCAGGGCGAGGATACGCTGATCCAGACCGGGGCGGGGGAGATCCTGCTGCTCGATCAGATCGCCGCAGACCTGACGGCGGATGACTTTATCTTCTGATCCGCTATCGGCTGTCGGAAATAGGCAGAGGGCCGCTCCAAGAGCAGGTTCCCGGACGTGCCCGGAACCTGCTCAGAGCTTGACGGGCCGGGCCCTCAGAACAGGATATCATCCGCCCTGAGATCCTCGAACGCGGTGTTCTGCAGGGTCAGGGACCAGCCGTTGTCATCCCGGATCACCAGATCGGCGTTGCGGATCTCGAGGTGATCCTCGCGCAGATCGGCAAAATCCAGCACCCCGGTGGCGGCGGACATGTCGATGCGATCTTCGGCCTGAAAATCAATCACCACATCGGCCCCTTGCGAAAACACAAAGACATCGGCGCCCTGGCCTCCTGCCATGCGGTCATTGCCCTCGCCGCCCTCCAGCCTGTCCTGCCCGGCGCCGCCTTTCAGCGTGTCACGCCCGGCGTTGCCGACCAGCGTATTGGCGGCCTCATTGCCGATCAGCAGGTCATCACCAGCCCCGCCCCAGGCGTCCTCGATCAGGTTGACGGTGCGCCCGTCTACCTGGACCGCGGCGGCCATGGCGACATTGTTCTCAAG
>NZ_JAYMXF010000014.1:0-6063 GCF_048055755.1 Phaeobacter sp. JH204B | reverse complement strand
GAACCTACGACCTTCAGGTTATGAGCCTGACGAGCTACCGGGCTGCTCCATCCCGCGACATTTTTATTTAGGCTCTGGCGCGTTGCGCTAGTTGAGCCATTAATTGCTTTATCACTGATGTTGTGATTGAGCATTTATCCCTTCAGAGGGGTGTATCTGAAGGTATTTTTATTGTTATCGTTTAGACTTTATGGATTTTACTAGGTTTGGCGGTGACCTACTCTCCCACGCCTTAAGACGCAGTACCATCGGCGCAACAGTGCTTAACTTCCGGGTTCGGGATGGGACCGGGTGTTTCACTTGCGCTATGACCACCAAACCGAGGAAAATCCATATTGACGATCTTTGTGAGAGATCGTCGAGATACAATCGCGATGAAGTCCAAGTTTGTTTTGCTTTTGGTTCATTGTGTCACTGCCTGTTACTGGAACAGATCAAGCCTATCGGGCGATTAGTACCGGTCAACTGAATGCATTGCTGCACTTACATCTCCGGCCTATTGACGAGGTGGTCTACCTCGGCCCTCAGGGATACCTTGTTTTGAGGGGGGCTTCCCGCTTAGATGCCTTCAGCGGTTATCCTGTCCGATCATAGCTACCCTGCACTGCTGCTGGCGCAACAACAGGTCCACCAGTGGATCGTTCACCCCGGTCCTCTCGTACTAGGGGCAACTCCTCTCAAGTATCCTACACCCACGGCAGATAGGGACCGAACTGTCTCACGACGTTCTAAACCCAGCTCACGTACCTCTTTAAACGGCGAACAGCCGTACCCTTGGGACCTGCTCCAGCCCCAGGATGAGATGAGCCGACATCGAGGTGCCAAACACTGCCGTCGATATGGACTCTTGGGCAGTATCAGCCTGTTATCCCCGGCGTACCTTTTATCCGTTGAGCGATGGCCCTCCCACTTGGGACCACCGGATCACTATGGCCGACTTTCGTCTCTGCTCGACTTGTCAGTCTCGCAGTCAGGCTGGCTTCTGCCATTGCACTCAACGAGCGATTTCCGACCGCTCTGAGCCAACCTTCGCGCGCCTCCGTTACGCTTTAGGAGGCGACCGCCCCAGTCAAACTACCCGCCACGCAGGGTCCCGGATCCGGATAACGGACCGCGGTTAGATATCAAGAGTGCGAAGGGTGGTATCTCAAGGGAGGCTCCACCGGAACTAGCGTTCCGGTTTCGATGCCTACCACCTATCCTGCACATCACAATCCTGATACCAGTGCGAAGCTGTAGTAAAGGTGCACGGGGTCTTTCCGTCTAACCGCGGGAAGCCTGCATCTTGACAGGCAATTCAATTTCGCTGAGTCGATGTTGGAGACAGCGGGGAAGTCGTTACGCCATTCGTGCAGGTCGGAACTTACCCGACAAGGAATTTCGCTACCTTAGGACCGTTATAGTTACGGCCGCCGTTTACCTGGGCTTCAATTCGGAGCTCTCACCCCTCCTTTTAACCTTCAGGCACCGGGCAGGCGTCAGACCCTATACGTCGTCTTGCGACTTCGCAGAGCCCTGTGTTTTTAATAAACAGTCGCCACCCCCTGGTTTGTGCCCCCAGCTCCAAGTTGCCTTGGAACCGGGCCTCCTTCTCGCGAACTTACGGAGGTATTTTGCCGAGTTCCTTCAACATCGTTCTCTCAAGCGCCTTGGTATTCTCTACCAGTCCACCTGTGTCGGTTTAGGGTACGGTCTCATGGAGGGCTATTTCCAGGGACTGATCAGCAGCCCATTCAATCCGATAAGGATGAACTACCTTCACAATCCGTCACATCCTCCTGGCCTAGGAATATTAACCTAGTTCCCATCGGCTACGCCTTTCGGCCTCGCCTTAGGGGCCGGCTTACCCTGCTCAGATTAGCTTTAAGCAGGAACCCTTGGACTTTCGGCGAGAGTGTCTCTCACACTCTTTGTCGCTACTCATGTCATCATTCTCGCTAGTGATCTCTCCACGGGATCGCTCACGCGCCCGCTTCATCGAAAGCTCCGTGCGTCCAAGACCTTCCAGAGGAAGGTTAAAGACGCATGGAACTATGTCACACTACGCTCTGCTACCATGCACTATGTGCATCCTAAGCTTCGGCTCATGGCTTGAGCCCCGTTACATCTTCGCCGCAGGACGTCTTAATTAGACCAGTGAGCTGTTACGCTATCTTTAAAGGATGGCTGCTTCTAAGCCAACCTCCTGGTTGTTTTGGACATCCCACCTGCTTTCCCACTTAGCCATGAATTAGGGGCCTTAGCTGTAGGTCAGGGTTGTTTCCCTCTCCACTACGGACGTTAGCATCCGCAGTGTGTCTGCCATCTAGTACTCCCGGGTATTCGGAGTTTGGTTAGGATCAGTAAGCCTGTGGGGCCCCATTACCCATCCAGTGCTCTACCCCCCGGGGTATTCGGATGACGCTCTACCTAAATAGATTTCGCAGAGAACCAGCTATCTCCGAGTTTGATTGGCCTTTCACCCCTAGGCACAGCTCATCCCGATCCTTTTCAACGGATGTGGGTTCGGTCCTCCAGTGCATGTTACTGCACCTTCAACCTGGCCATGCCTAGATCACTCGGTTTCGGGTCTGATCCCACGAACTCATGCGCCCTATTAAGACTCGCTTTCGCTGCGCCTACACCTAACGGCTTAAGCTTGCTCGTGAGACCAAGTCGATGACCCATTATACAAAAGGTACGCTGTCAGCCCTCAAGGGGCCTCCAACTGATTGTAGGCGTTCGGTTTCAGGTACTGTTTCACTCCCCTCGTCGGGGTGCTTTTCACCTTTCCCTCACGGTACTGGTTCGCTATCGGTCAGTAAGGAGTACTTAGCCTTCGAAGGTGGTCCTCCGATCTTCAGACAGGATTTCACGTGTCCCGCCCTACTTAATACGTCCTATCATGCTTCATATACGGGGCTATCACCCACTATGGCTGTGCTTCCCAACACATTCTATTCACACTCAAGGCTCGGCTGGTCCCCGTTCGCTCGCCGCTACTAGGGGAGTATCATATTGATGTCCTTTCCTCCGGGTACTTAGATGTTTCAGTTCCCCGGGTTTGCTCTTAAAACCCTATGTATTCAGGTCTTAAGTACCTGATTAAGCTCATTATTGATGTCCTACCGCTTTGCTACTTGAGGACAGGCCTCTCATAGCAGACTGCAGGGTCACAATAACAAACTGTCAGGTGGGTTCCCCCATTCGGAAATTCATGGATCAAAGCCTATTCTCAGCTCCCCATGACTTATCGCAGAGTATCACGTCCTTCATCGCCTCTTACTGCCAAGGCATCCACCAAACGCCCTTCTCGCGCTTGATCTGGTCCAGAAAAAGACAGTGAACTGTCACGCCACAGAAGCTGGTAAGAAACTGTGGCCTTATTCTGAACCAAAAGCATACTTTCCCGCTCACTTCATAGAAGTGAACATTGGTTCATAAACCTTGCGGAATATGAACCGGGTTAGTGTACTTGACTTGGACAACACTGTGGTTTCAATCCGGCAGACCCTCGCGCGCCCGAGGAAAAGGGCGGATGCAAAGGCTCGCATCAGACCACATAAGTGGCCGTCAGCACCAAACTGAGGTCGATCCCTCACGCGGGTGACCAACAGTGTTGTTGATTGTATCTCTCTAAACGATGTCAATGTGATCAACCTTCCCGAAGGAACATCGATCCGGTCCGATTGGACGGTTAAACATCTCAGGATGCTTAACGATCAAATCGTCTCTTACAGAATGGTGGGTCGAGGAGGACTTGAACCTCCGACCTCACGCTTATCAGGCGTGCGCTCTAACCACCTGAGCTACCGACCCATTCTATGTGGGCCGTTCGCATGAGTGGTGGAGCCTAGGAGGATCGAACTCCTGACCTCCTGAATGCAAATCAGGCGCTCTCCCAGCTGAGCTAAGGCCCCTTGCTAGATCTCGCCCCAGGGCAAGATCATGACAGTTCTGAAGAGATATGAGGACGGCCTGGTCCTGTTTAGTGTCCTACCGCGCGGAGCGCTACTTGAGGACCTAAACGATGCGATCAGTTTTGATTACTGATCTTATGCTAAGTGTATCACGAGACAGAGCAAGCTCTGATCTAGCTAGATACATCCTTAGAAAGGAGGTGATCCAGCCGCAGGTTCCCCTACGGCTACCTTGTTACGACTTCACCCCAGTCGCTGAGCTCACCGTGGTCCGCTGCCCCCATTGCTGGTTGGCGCACGGCCTTCGGGTAAACCCAACTCCCATGGTGTGACGGGCGGTGTGTACAAGGCCCGGGAACGTATTCACCGCGTCATGCTGTTACGCGATTACTAGCGATTCCGACTTCATGGGGTCGAGTTGCAGACCCCAATCCGAACTGAGACAGTTTTTTGGGATTAACCCATTGTCACTGCCATTGTAGCACGTGTGTAGCCCAACCCGTAAGGGCCATGAGGACTTGACGTCATCCACACCTTCCTCCCGCTTATCACGGGCAGTTTCCCTAGAGTGCCCAGCCGAACTGCTGGCAACTAAGGATGTGGGTTGCGCTCGTTGCCGGACTTAACCGAACATCTCACGACACGAGCTGACGACAGCCATGCAGCACCTGTCACTCGGCCACCGAAGTGGAAACCAGATCTCTCTGGCGGTCCGAGGATGTCAAGGGTTGGTAAGGTTCTGCGCGTTGCTTCGAATTAAACCACATGCTCCACCGCTTGTGCGGGCCCCCGTCAATTCCTTTGAGTTTTAATCTTGCGACCGTACTCCCCAGGCGGAATGCTTAATCCGTTAGGTGTGTCACCAACAAGCATGCTTGCTGACGACTGGCATTCATCGTTTACGGTGTGGACTACCAGGGTATCTAATCCTGTTTGCTCCCCACACTTTCGCACCTCAGCGTCAGTATCGAGCCAGTGAGCCGCCTTCGCCACTGGTGTTCCTCCGAATATCTACGAATTTCACCTCTACACTCGGAATTCCACTCACCTCTCTCGAACTCAAGACCAGGAGTTTTGGAGGCAGTTCCAGGGTTGAGCCCTGGGATTTCACCCCCAACTTTCTGATCCGCCTACGTGCGCTTTACGCCCAGTAATTCCGAACAACGCTAACCCCCTCCGTATTACCGCGGCTGCTGGCACGGAGTTAGCCGGGGTTTCTTTACCAGATACTGTCATTATCATCTCTGGCGAAAGAGCTTTACGACCCTAAGGCCTTCATCACTCACGCGGCATGGCTGGATCAGGCTTGCGCCCATTGTCCAAGATTCCCCACTGCTGCCTCCCGTAGGAGTCTGGGCCGTGTCTCAGTCCCAGTGTTGCTGATCATCCTCTAAAACCAGCTATAGATCGTAGACTTGGTAGGCCGTTACCCCACCAACTATCTAATCTAACGCGGGCCGATCCTTCTCCGATAAATCTTTCCCCCGAAGGGCGTATAAGGTATTACTCACCGTTTCCAGTGGCTATTCCTTAGAGAAGGGCACGTTCCCACGCGTTACTAACCCGTCCGCCGCTCACCCCGAAGGGCGCGCTCGACTTGCATGTGTTAGGCCTGCCGCCAGCGTTCGTTCTGAGCCAGGATCAAACTCTCAAGTTGAAAAGCACTTACATGCTTATCCTTGACGTTCGAACCTCTGCACATCTTGATTGCACTACCGCCTATTCGGCTACTTGAGCGCGATTAGGCGTGATCCAGACCCGGCTAGGAACCCGGAATTGCAATCATGTTTCTCTGTCTGTTGTGCTTGGTTTCAAAAGAAACCGAAGCCGAACAAGACAGTGAAGCTGACACTAGATCATCGGACAAAAGCCCTACTAGCGTTGATATACAGACGTTGATCCATCGAATGAACCAAACCGCCCACATATCTCTTCAGATATCATCAATGTCAAAGAGCATACATCCAGAGACAATAACCAACAGATGCGCCAAATTCCTGACGCGCCCGCCGATCAAACCCTCATAAATGCCACCGTCTTTCCGATGCGTCCAACCGTCTCTCCGGCCCGTCCCAGCGTCTCTCCGCCGCGTTTCCCATCCAATCCAGCGTCCCCGCCGCACCGTCCGGTGTGTCTCAGCAGCGCCTCAGCGCCGCCGGTGAAG
>NZ_JAYMXF010000013.1:0-8384 GCF_048055755.1 Phaeobacter sp. JH204B | reverse complement strand
TCCAGCGTGGCGGCCTGGCTTTCGGTGCGGTTGGACAGGTCGTCGGAGGCCTGGCTGATCTCATTGGCGCCGTTGCGGATGCTTTCGGCAGTGTCGATCACCTGGGTCACGGTCGCGCTCAGCGTTTCCGCGGTGCGGTTGAAGTCACGCTGCAGCTGGGCGTAATCCTCTGGCAGGGTCTCGTTGATACGCACGGTCAGATCGCCCTGCGACAGTGCCGCGAGACGGCTGGAGATGATCGACACAACATCGGACCGCTCGGCGTCGCGGGTCTGCTGCTGGCCTTTCAGCACGTCTTGCTCCTGCAGCTTCCCGCGGAATGCCTCCAGCGTTCGGGCCATTTCGCCGATTTCGCTGCGCGCCCGAGTATAGGGTACATCCGTCGCCGTCTCGCCGTCGGCCATCGTGGCCATCCGCGCCTTCAGACCGTTGATCGGGCCGGTAACACTGCGCAGCAGGACCGTCGAGGCAATCACCAGAAGAATCAGGCTGATCGCGAGGGTGGCCATCGCTTCGGTCCGCATCTGGGCAAGATCCGCCCGAATGTCAGAGACATAGGAGCCGGTGCCAATGACCCAGCCCCAGGGTTCAAAGGCCTTCACATAGCCGATTTTCTGCTCCGGAGTGGTCTGACCCGGTTTCTGGAACCAATAGCGGACCGAGCCGGCACCATCAGCTGCGGCAACCTTGCCCAGCTCCTGGAACACCTTGATACCCTTCACGTCTTCGAAGCCGGACCGGTCAGTGCCGACCCAGTCTGGCACCATGGGGTGCGCACGCACGATAAGTTCCTTGTCGAATGCAAAGAGGTAGCCGGAGGTTTCGAAGCGAATTTTCTCAATCACTTCACGGCCCTGAGCGCGCGCCTCCTCGGCTGTCAGCTCACCAGACTGTACCCGCGCCTCAAGATCGGCAAGCAGGCTGATTGAGGTATCGATGATATTGCTGAGCTCACGGTCGCGCATGGCATAGGCGTTGTCGACTGCGCGTGACAGCAGCAGGACGGTCAGCAGCACAGAGAGCGCGAGTGCCATCGCCACCACAGCGTAGATACGGATGGGAAGACGAAAGAATATGGACGGCATCGGTTACTTGGTCCTTTGAGGAATTACATCCCCGAACACTAGGACCGGCGCCCCTAACAAAGCGTTAGGCAAAGACCCAAAATCGCAGGCTTCACGCCATTATTGCATAGAATTTCAATCTCTTGTCTTAGGAGTTTGGAAACCTTCGCCCGCCTCGGGCCGCAGCTGGTCGCGGCGGCGCTGTGGCGCCCCTCGCGGCACAGGAAAAACGGCCCCGCAAAGGGGGCCGTTTAATCTGCGATTCGCGGACCGCTCCGGACGGGTCAGCTCACCGGCAACATGCCCTTCTCGGACGCCAGCTCGCGCATCTTCTTTTGAAGTTTCTCGAAGGCGCGCACCTCGATCTGGCGGATACGCTCGCGGCTGACGCCATATTGCGTGCTGAGGTCCTCCAGCGTTTTCGCCTGATCGGCCAGTCGGCGCTGCGTCAGAATATCCTTCTCGCGATCGTTGAGCACATCCAGCGCATTGGCGAGCAGCTCGCGGCGGGCCTCAAGCTCATCGCGCGCCTCGTAGTCGCCGGCCTGATCGGCATCCTCATCCTCCAGCCAGTCCTGCCACTGCATCGTGCCTTCGCCCTCGCTGCCGACGGTGGCATTGAGAGAGGCATCGCCGCCGGACATCCGCCGGTTCATCGAAATCACCTCCGTCTCGGTCACGCCGAGGTCGGTGGCGATCTTCTTGACGGTGTCGGGGTGCAGGTCGCCCTCCTCCAGCGCGCCGATACGGGCCTTGGCCTTGCGCAGATTGAAGAACAGCTTCTTCTGCGCCGAGGTGGTGCCGAGTTTCACCAGCGACCAGGACCGCAGGATATATTCCTGGATCGAGGCGCGGATCCACCACATGGCATAGGTCGCCAGGCGAAAGCCCTTTTCGGGATCAAAGCGTTTGACCGCCTGCATCAAACCGACATTGGCTTCGGAGATCACCTCGGCCTGCGGCAGACCATAGCCGCGATAGCCCATGGCAATTTTCGCCGCCAGACGCAGGTGCGATGTCACCATCTTATGGGCCGAGGCACTGTCCTGCTCTTCGACCCAGCGCTTGGCCAGCATATATTCCTCTTCCGGTTCCAACAGCGGGAACTTGCGGATTTCCTGAAGGTACCGGTTCAGCCCGCCTTCGGGTGTCGGTGCGGGCAGATTTGCATAATTTGCCATTCTTTGTGTCCCTCCCAATGTATAAGGACTTAACATCTCGTCATATGGGTTAACGCACAGCCCCGTTCAAGAGTTGCCAAGTTTATCTCTTATAGGAATCATAAGAAAAGCGGTCTGTGACGAAGTTCACAGCAAGTTGCAGACCATCGACCCGCCGCAACGCGCGGCGGGATCTCGGTTTTTCTGCAATAAATCAGGAGCTCGCTGATCGCAGGCGTGATTATTCCGCAGGCGTTGCCAACATTTGCAGCAGATCTGTCATATCTTCTGGTACCGGCGCTTCAAATCGCATGTCGTCACCGGTGACAGGATGGACAAAGCCCAGAACCGCAGCATGCAGTGCCTGTCGCGGGAATGACTGGATGGCCGCCGCGGTGGCCTCGGGCAGCGATTTTGCGGCAAGTTTGCGCTTGCCGCCATAGACCGGATCGCCGACCAGCCCATGGCCTGCATGGGCCATATGCACCCGGATCTGATGGGTGCGGCCGGTTTCCAGCCAGCATTCGATCAGCGCCAGCACCGGCGGCGTGCCGTAGCTGTCGACGATACGGGCGCGGGTGACAGCATGGCGGCCGCCCTGGAACAGCACCGCCTGCCGCTGCCGGTCGGTTCTATGGCGCGCGAGTTGTGTGGTCAGTTTGAGGATATTGCCAGGTTCAAAGCTCGTCCCCTTTACCCCGCGCAGGCGCGGATCATTGGCATCCGGCACACCATAACAGATAGCGCGGTAATAGCGTTCGACCGTATGTTTCTCGAATTGAGCGGCCAAACCCTGATGGGCGACATCGGATTTCGCGACCACCAGCAGCCCGCTGGTCTCCTTGTCGATGCGGTGCACGATGCCGGGGCGTTTGACGCCACCAACGCCGGAGAGGTTATCGCCGCAATGGTGCAGCAATGCGTTGACCAGCGTGCCCGATGGTGTTCCGGGGGCGGGATGGACAACCATGCCTGCGGGTTTGTTGACAACGATCAGATCGTCGTCCTCATAGATCACCTCAAGCGGGATATCCTCGGGGCCGATGTGGCTGTCCTCGGCCTCTTCCACGGTGATCTCGATCAGCGCACCTTCCTCGATCTTGGCCTTGGGGTCGGTCACGACCGTGCCATTGACCTGCAGCTGCCCAGCCTCGATCAGCCGCGCCAGACGGGTGCGCGACAGGGTGGCTTCCTCTGGCACATCACGCGAAACCGCTTTATCAAGCCGTTTAGGCGGGTTTTCCGCGATGACAAACTCGATCCGGCGGCGGGCCATGACACATCCTTCTGAGACAGATATTCAAAGTGAACCGCCCCAGCTGGTGTTCCTGCGGCGGATGGTGACCACATTAACGGTGATCATGATTTGCGGGTTCTTAGTGGTTCTGACCCTGCTTGTCATCCGTTTGTCTGCGTCAGGTCCAAAGCTGCCCGAAACGGTGACGCTGCCAGCGGGGGTCAGCGCCCGCGCCGTGACCTTTGGCGACGGCTGGATTGCTGTGGTCACCGATGGGGATGAGATCCTGATCCTGAACAATCTGAGCGGCGCAATCGAGCAACGCGTGGCGATCCAACCGGTCAGCGACTGATCTTCACCCGCTAGTTCATGCAAGCTGACCCGTGGTAAGCTGCTGAATTACCGACATGAAAACAGGCGTCGTGCCTCTGGCGGTCCGATGTGGTCATATCAATATCAGCTGAAGGGTGGTACCACCTCCCCGGCTCGAACGGGGGACCTCCTGATCCACAATCAGGCGCTCTAACCAACTGAGCTAAGGCGGCACTGAGGGCGATTTAATACAGGGGCGATGAGAGCGCAAGAGGCAAGCGGCAAGTTTTTTACCCCGAATGTGAAGAGATTTGCCGTCACGCTTGCGATCTTCTGCCCCGCCCGCGAGGTCCATCTGGAAGCCGCGAGTGCTTGCCATTACAGTGGCAGCAGGCTAGCAGAACCCGTCACCGCAAGCCCCATGACAGGAGTGCCGCATGAGCATCAACACCGAGCGCGACATCGAAGCCAATATGCAGATCGGCCCCACCGACGCAGGCATGGTCCGCATCTTCATCGAAGCCGACGGGATCGAAATCCCGATGGATTTTGATCCGGATGAGGCCAATGAAATCGCCGAAGAAATCATGGCCGCAGCCCAGGCAGCGCGCAGCCTCGATACCTGAGCCTCACGAACACCCGGCGGCGGGCTGACGCGCCCGCCCTGCCAACCGACGCGCCGCCAGCAATCAGGCGCCGCGCGCCTCGCTGTCCCATATCCCATCCATCCCCGGTCGCGGGTCGCGCAGCCGATGCAGGCGGCCGGCGGCGTCCATTGCGAATTTCTGGATCAGCTTCTTGCGACGGGCGGCGGGCAGTTTCTGTTCCGGCGCCATGCGGATGATCTCGGCGTCATAGTCATCGGCGATGATCAAACCGCTGTCGTCAGGCAACAGCTCATTCGGAAACGCCAGATCCACCGCCCAGAAATAGCGATCGCACCATTCAAGATAGCCCCGCCATTTGCTGTCGGACTGATAGTCGGCGCGGCTGGATTTGCATTCGACCACCCATAGCTCACCCTTGGGGCCAAGCGCCATGACATCGACCCGCAGACCACGGGCGGGAACGAATTCTTCGACCGTGACAAAACCAAGCGCCGCCATATGGCGGGCCACACCACGCGCGAGGCGCTGACCGGGGGCAAGATCCTGCATCATGGGGTCAATGTGAACAATTCATGAACAAATGACAAGACCATGGCGCAGGCACCTTGCAAACGCACTGGTCAGATATCGCATCAAGACAGCCTGCGGCCATGCCACATCCGCCACGGTGAGAGGGCCATGTCGAAAAGACGGCGGACGCCCCTTGTCTCCGCCTGCCCCGACGCCTAGTTAGAACGGAGGCGGGTTCTGCCCTTCTCGTGACAGGTAGCATTCCAGTGGCCTTAAGCAATTCCGAGGGAGCTGGCTCTGTTTGGACCCTGGTCCTTTTACCTGGCGCCCACCTGTACATACAGGTCCTCGGGAATCATAACCGCACGGTTGCCTGGTGGTCCCGCCGCATTCCACCACTGTTCTGGCTGACAAAAGAAAAGCCGCGCCTGAGGGGCACGGCTGACTGAGGGCTTGCTGGTCTGGACGTTTTGCGTCCAGATCTGCGGATCAGCGGCGCGGCAGCTGCCGAGAGGCTTTCTTGGCCGGAACGCGCACCGGGACCATCTCAGAGTGCATATCGGGGGTGATCCGCATCCCGCCGCGCGGGGTGTCTTCTTTCTGCGCCAGCGACATCACCGCATAGCCGAACTGCACCCCGGCAAAAACGATACCGTTCATGAACCACAGGATCGCAACCGCCAGAACGCCACTGTCCGATGTACTGACCAGATGCCAGAGGTTCATCACGTTGAACCACAACAGCAGCCCGACAAAAGCTGCGGCAATGGCAAAGCCGATCACCACGTTGCGAATATAAAGACTCACCAGCTTTGGCATGGCATACCCTCCTGCTTCGGCCAAAACGGTAGCACTCTTTGCGACATGGTCCAGCGGCAATTGCCGGATCGGCGGGATTTGACGCATGTCGACCAGCATTTTACGGCAGTGTTCTGGCAGCCCGGCGGCAGACGAAAAAAGCGCGCCCATCGGGCACGCTTCTCGATCCTTGTTGCGCCACAGCAGCTGGCGCCTGTCGCAAGCCCCGGTCAGAAGGCCCCAGTCGATTGCCCTGGTCAGAAGGCTTCGGGGCATGCCTCACGCGCCATATGGTCCAGAACGGCATTCACGAATTTCGGCTCCTTGCCCTCTGGAAAGAAGGCCCGCGCGATGTCCACGAACTCATTGATCACCACCTTGGGCGGTGTCTGGCCTGCCAGCATCTCAGAACCCGCGGCCCGGAACAGGGCGCGCAGCGTCGGGTCGATCCGTGCAATCGGCCATTTGGCCACCAGTGCGCGGTCGGTCATCTGGTCGATCTTGGCCTGATTATTGACTGCGCCCTCGATCAGCTTGCGAAAGCTTTTCGGATCGCCCTCTGCCATCTCATCGCCTTCGTAGACCGCCCCAAAACGGTGGTCCTCAAATTCGACGATGACCTTGTCGAAAGACAGGTTGCTATGTTCCATCTGAAACAGCGCCTGCACGGCATAGAGCCGGGACGCTGATTTCATTTTATGCTTGTCGCTGCCCTTGCGAGCGGCGCCCTGGCTTTCCGAAGTGGTCATACGGTGGTGGGTCCATTGTCTGAGTCGGCCAGTCTGATGGCCTCGGAAGGGGCTTTGAAGCCGACTCCCTTGGTTTGGGCGCCCCATTTACGCGTCAGCGCGATCAGATGCAAGGCCGCAGCCGCAGCACCGCCACCTTTGTTCTGATCGTTCACATCGGCGCGGACCTCCGCCTGCTTGCGGTTTTCCACCGTCAGGATGCCATTGCCGATGCACAGCCCCTGTAGCCCCATCAACTGAATCGCGCGGCTGCTGTCGTTGCAGACGGTTTCATAATGGGTTGTTTCGCCACGGATCACGCAGCCCAGAGCCACGTAGCCGTCGAAGTTAGAGCTGCGGTCGGCAATCGCGATCGCGGTCGGCACCTCCAGCGCACCCGGCACTTCGATCAGTTCGCAGGTGCCGCCGACGGCTTCGATCTCGGCCTGGGCGCCGGCCACCAGATTGTCGGCGATATCCTTGTAATAAGGCGCGACCACGATCAGCAGCTTGACCGGTTTGTCGAATGTCGGACGGTCCAGCGTATAGTGAGTTTCATGTGCAGCCATATCAAGCGTCCTTCAGAAGAGGTTTGGTGCCAACGATGCTCAGGCCGTAGGCGTCTAGTCCAACATAGGTGGTCGAGGGCGAATCCGTCAGCAATACCAGCTCATGCAGACCCATTTTGGACAGGATCTGCGCGCCCAGCCCGGTCTGCTTGATGGTGCGCGGGCCTTCGTCGTCCTGCGCATAGAGCGAATTGCGCGGCTCGCGGAACAGGCAGACGACGCCGCGCCCCTCGGCCGCGATCAGTTCCATCGCGCGCGGCAGCTGCCGGCCCGATTTGGGACCAAGTCCCAGAAGATCCGTTGCCTCATGCAGCGCATGGGTGCGGGTCAGGACCGGTTCAGGGGTGGTGATATCGCCCTTGGTCATCACCACATGTTCAATGCCGTGGGTCTGGTCGGTAAACAGGCGCAGTTCCCAATCGCCACCGATTTCAGACGTGACGGTCTTGCGCGAGGTCTCCACCACCAGATTGTCGTTGCGCGCGCGGTAGGCAATCAGATCACTGATGGTGCCGATTTTAAGCCCGTGCGTTCGGGCAAAATCGACCAGCTCCGGCAGCCGCGACATGGTGCCATCCTCATTCATGATCTCGCAGATCACGCCCGAGGGGTTCAGACCAGCCAGACGAGAGATATCAACCGCCGCCTCGGTATGGCCTGCGCGCACCAGCACACCGCCGCGTTTGGCCCGCAGCGGAAACACATGCCCCGGCGTCGCCAGCGCGGCCATCGTGTTGCTCTCGTCGATGGCCGCCGCCACGGTCAGCGCACGGTCGGCAGCGGAAATCCCGGTCGAGACACCTTCGCGGGCTTCGATCGACACGGTGAAAGCTGTTTCATGGCGCGAAGAATTGTTCACCGCCATCATCGGCAGCCCCAGCGCATCGACCCGCTCCGCCGTCATCGGAAGACAGATCAGACCGCGTCCGTGAGTCGCCATAAAGTTGATCGCCGCAGCATCGGCAAATTCGGCGGCAATCACCAGATCGCCCTCGTTTTCGCGGTCCTCGTGATCGACCAGGATGAACATCCGCCCCTGACGGGCCTCTTCGATGATCTCTTCAATAGGGCTGATTGCGTCACGCAACTGGGCTTCAATCGGCCCCGGTGTTTCAAAGCTCATTCAGGCAACCTTTCGGTGGGCAGTCGTGGACAATGGTCAGTGCGACCTCCACAACCCCGAGCAAGGCCGTGGATACCCCAGCGGGATAGACCAGCCGCAGCGTAAATACCAGCCCCGCTTGCGGCAGCCCATGTTCCGGACGCGGCGTCGCGGTGGCGCGTTCCCCTGTCAGAGGCTGTTTCAGGGTCAGCGGTTGCGGCGGCAGATGGCCCCTTGCACAGGCACGACGCAGCCACGGCAAAGGTCAAACTACGCCGCAAGATCAGCTCCCCTCG